>NZ_JASSPL010000006.1:0-229392 GCF_030264805.1 Cobetia sp. LC6
CAAAACAATCACCTGCAAACCTCTTTCACCGCTGGTAACGCCATGCGTCCCCGGCAGCGGATGCGTACTTTACGCACGAACTGTCGTGAGGGCAAGGGCTTTTTGGCAGTAATGCCCAAAAGAGTGCAAAGCGAGTCCATGCGTTTCTCTAGCACCATCAGGACGGCATCTCGAAAGACATCACACGGGAGTCCACTATATAGCCACTTCCTCGACAAACGCTGTCAGCACTGTCCCATCAAACGCCCTCCACTATGCAACCCTCTCAATATGCTTCTCTTCTACAGGGACCCTGCAAGACATGTGAGTCGCTGCATGTGCGATGGCATCGGCCATTGCACTCTCTCTCCCCGCCGCCATCTGGCAGACACTGCCCACGATGATCAGACACGGTGTCGGCAATGGATGCTCGGCCAGACGACTCACCATATTGCCGAGCGAGCCATGCAGGGTCTGCTGCTCGGGAAGGCTGGCATTGGCGACCAGCATCATCGGCCAGTCCGCCGGCAGTCCATGACGCTGCAACTCATCGCAGATCACCTCGAGACGATTGAGCCCCATGTAGAAGAGAAGCGTTTCATCGCGACGCGCCAGCTGCTGCCATTCAGGCTGCTCGCTCTTGCTGCAGAGCTGAGCGGTCACGAAACGCAGACGCTGCGCATGCGCCCTGTCCGTCAATGGCATCCCCAGGGCAGCAGCCGCACCGGAAGCCGCGGTAATGCCTGGCACGATATGACGCGTGATGGCGGCATCATCGAGAGCCGCGAGCTCTTCCCCCATGCGTCCGAAGACACCGGGATCACCGCCCTTGAGGCGCACGACCCGCATGCCCTCCCCTGCCAGACGCACCATCAGCGCGCCGATCTCATCCTGCGGCACACTATGATTGCCGCAGGCCTTGCCGACGTAGTAGCGCTCACAGTGAACCGGCAGCTGAGCGAGAATCTCACCGCCGACCAGACGGTCATAGACCACCGCATCCGCAGCATTCAGCATTCGCCATGCCTTGAGCGTCATCAGGTCCGGGTCCCCCGGCCCCGCGCCCACCAGCGCGACCTGCCCCGGAAGAAACGCCTCCCAGGCGGGAGAAATCCCGTTGGCATCGCTGCGCGTCGGCGCATGCTGATTCCCTCCACGCCACTCGCGCCGCGACATCAGGCCGTCGGTCAGCCGTGCCATGAGAATCCCGAAAGACTCTGCACTGCTGGATACCGACATCAGGTCACGCCATTTCCAACGAATCAGTCCGCTCATCGGATCGCTCCTCTTCCACAAGACGTTTGAGTTCAGGCAGGCAGGAACCGCAGCGAGTGCCGCAGGCCAGTCGCGCGCCCAGTGCTTCCACGGAACCGTCACCGGACTGGATGGCCTGACGAATGGTCAGCTCGCCGACCTGATGGCAGGCGCAGATCATCGCCCCGACGTCCGCCTGCCCGGAGAGACGGCCGGCCAGCAGGCTGCGCCGCTCATGCGCGGAGAGCTGCTCTGATGCAAAGCATTCGCCCAGCCAGGCGATATTGGGTTGGCGATCGAGGTGTGCGTCACCCGGCATCACCTTCAGCCACCAGACAAGGCGCCCATCACGAAAGCCCGCTGCGCTGATGCCTCCCTGAGCGGCGTCCTGTGCCCAGAGCCCCGCCGGGACACCCAGATGGCCTTCGCACCAATGCTGCCAATCCGGCTGCCCCTGACCCGCCAGCTGGTAGCGCACCAATGCCGATTGCGGAATACGTGCCCAGTAGCGCCCATCGAGCTGGGCCACGGCATCCGCCAGGTCCTCACGCCCGGCCAGGATGGTGGGGGCGATCAACAGAGTGGCCCGCCACTCGCACGGCAATGGCGCGACCTCGACCGCGCCATGCTTGGATTCCGGCTGACCGGAGAAGGGATCAACGAGACCCGCCAGCAGCGCACCGGCTCGGGCATGACTCGCGAAGTGGTCGCTCCAGTGCATCGGGATGAACACCTCCCCGCGACGCTGACCACTGCTGATGCGCACGCGAGCCCGATAATCCCCACGTAGCCCGCCCTGCTCATCACGTCCCTTGAGTTGCGCGAGACCGCCATCCTGCAAATCACGAGCCGCCGCATCCTGCGGATGAAGCTCCACGAAAGGCTCGGCCCGGTGATTCATCAGGCGAGCACTGCGCGCGGTGCGCGTCATGGTGTGCCACTGATCACGTATACGTCCGGTATTGAGACGCAGCGGCGCCGCATCGCTCAGCGTCTGTTGCGGCAATTGCGGTGCCACGGGTACGAGGCGTGCGCGCCCATTTGGGGTGTTGAAGGTGGCATCCTCGAACAGGCGTGGCGTGCCGGTCAGCTCGCCCTTGCTCCCGCGGCGCACCGGCCACTGGATCGGCTTGAGCGCGTCGTAGCCCGCGCGATCCAGCTCCGCCAGCGGCGCGATGTTGAACAGCCGCTTGACCGAGGGTATCGCCGATGGCCTGCGACCGGCCTTGAGATGCGGCGCAGCATTGCGAAACCCCGAGAGGCGAGCGTGTTCACGGAAGATCGCGTGGGGCCCCGAGTAGTCGAAAGCCTCCTGATAGCCCATGCGCTTGCCGACCTCCGCCAGCTGCCACCAGTCATGACGCGCATCGCCCGGCGGAGTCAGCAGGCCACGCTGACGCGAGATGCAACGCTCGGAATTGGTGACGGTGCCATCCTTCTCGCTCCAGCTGCTGGCCGGCAGCACCACGTCGGCGTAGGCCAGGGTGTCACTGTCGGCCATGCACTCGGAGACGATCACCAGCGGGCAGGCCGCCAGTGCCGCACGCACTCGTGCACTATCCGGCAGACTCACCGCCGGGTTGGTCGCCATGATCCACAGTGCCCTGATCTCGCCGCGCCCCACCGCCGCGAACAGCTCGACGGCCTTGTGACCAGGCCCCTCGGGTAGATTCGGCGCCTGCCAGAACTCGCTGACCAGCGCCCGCGCGCCCGGCGTGTCGTAATCCATATGTGCCGCCAACTGGTTCGCCAGACCACCGACTTCGCGACCGCCCATCGCATTGGGCTGCCCGGTGATGGAGAACGGCCCCGCGCCCGGCAGCCCGATCTTGCCACCCGCCAGATGGCAATTGATGATCGCATTGCCCTTGTCAGTGCCACTGGTCGATTGATTCACGCCCTGGGAGAACAGCGTGACCACGTGCAGCTGGGTGGCGAACCAGTAATAGAAGGTCTCGAGACGCTCCACATCGATATCGCAATCCCGCGCAATCGCGGAAAGCGAGCAGTCGTCACGCTTCGCCTGCTTGAGCGCCGCATCGAACCCCTGGGTGTGGGCCTCCAGATAGAGGCGGTCGGTACGTCCGCGCTCAGCCATATAGGCCAGCAAGCCATTGAAGAGGCGCGCGTCGCTGCCGGGGCGAATACCCAGATACAGGTCCGCGATCTCGCAGCTGTCGGTCAGCCGCGGGTCGATCACCACGATACGCAGCAGCGGATTGTCGATACGTGCCTGCTTGAGACGCTGGAACAGCACCGGGTGGTTCCATGCCAGATTGCTGCCGACCAGCACCACCAGTTCGGCACGCTCGAGATCCTCATAGCTGCAAGGCACGGCGTCTGCTCCGAAGGCACGCTTGTGCGCCACGACCGCCGAGGCCATGCACAGCCGCGAATTGGTATCCAGGTGCGGTGTGCCGATGAAGCCCTTGAACAGCTTGTTGGCAAGGTAATAGTCCTCGGTCAACAGCTGTCCTGACAGATAGGCGGCGATGCTGTCCCCACCATGGGTACTGCGCAGCTCATCGAAGCGAGCAGCGATCAGATCCAGCGCCGTATCCCAGCTCACCTCTCGCAGCACACCAGCGGCATCGCGTATCTGAGGCTGCGTCAGGCGGCCGCTGGGTGACAGCGTCTCGGCAAGCGCAGACCCCTTGACGCACAGACGCCCATAATTGGCCGGATGGTCGTTGTCGCCGCTGACGGCGACGACCCTGCGCTTGAGCTCACCGCCTGCCTGCTCCCGGGTTTCCAGTTCAAGTGACACGCCACACCCGACACCGCAATACGGGCAGGTCGTCGAGGCGCTGCTGGGGGAAGACTCACTTGTGCTCTGGGGCTTGCTGGCCTGCATCGACATCACTCCCTGGTGCAGTAAGCATGAAAAAAGGCGCCTGATGACCCGCCACGTAATGTGCGGTCATCAGGCGCCTTTGCCTGTCGTGGTCAGTCCAGGTCTGCCCTGCAGGCTGACAATGGAAACTGACGGTGGATACGGCCTCGTCATGCCGATGGGTGCGCAATCTCGTCTTCGAGACGTCGACATGACGTGCATGATTGAAGAGCCGCCGTTGGCCGGTTCGCGGGTCTCGCAACAGTGAAGCTTGCGGAGTCGCGAACCCTCAATCAGGTATCACACCAATAACCTGACAGACGCACTTAACAGACCAACCCTGATCAATCACCATAAATAACAATCACTTGGTCGCCATAAGCTACCGAACCAGGAGGCGAACAGCGCGAGTCGGCCAGCGCCAGGCATCGCTGACGCACCAGCCATGTGCATCAGCGCATGCAACTGCACCAATCCCTGCCTTGATGTCTCCCCCAACCGTGACCGGCTCTACCATGTCAGGACAGTGCCTCGAGCATCTGCAACTGCAAGCGAATGAAAAATAGCGACTTTCTCTGGAGCGGCACCGAATTCGCCTGAGTATCGGCAGGTTGGGTCAATGACGACCCCGAATCGCAGGTCTCGCAGTACATCACTCCGATGAGTGACATGCAGCAGCCAACGGTCCGCCAGACCTGCCGCAGTTGCGGGTGACAGCGACATCGTCACCTGAACACTGCAACTCGCTATCCAATGCTTAGCCCTCATCTTCCAGGCAAAGGCGCCTGCTTGACGTCGTGATCATCACGGCGGCAAGCAGGCGCTTTTTTTATGCGTCCAGAACGTCAGCGCAAGGAGGCAGAATGCATCCGTCATCTACCACCCGCGAGCCTACGCCAGCACTGGTCATCATCGGCCACGGCATGGCGGCGCAGAAGCTTTTGGAGCAGCTGGTCTCGCTGAGCCCTGATCAGCAGCTGCCCTGGCCGACCACGGTGATCGGCGAGGAGCCCCACCTCCCCTACAACCGCATTCAGCTCTCGCCGCTATTGGCGGGCGAGACACAAACCGAAGGCCTGATCAGCCAGCAGGCCGACTGGTTCTCGCAGCATGGCATCACACGGATCAGCGGCGACCCCGTCAGCCAGATCGATCGCGCCGCTCGCTGTGTCGAGACCGCCAGCGGTGGCCGCATTCCCTATCAGCGGCTGGTGATCGCGACCGGCTCACGCCCGGCGCTGCCTCTGCCGCTACCAGCTCACCTGCCAGAGGCGTCGTACGCCAATGACTGGCCGCCGGGGCTGATGGGCTTTCGCGATCTGAAGGATGTCGAGCAGATGCAGGCCGCCTGCCTTGCCGGACGGCAGGGGGGCGCTGGCGCACTGGTCATCGGTGGCGGGCTGCTCGGGCTCGAGGCCGCCGAGGGCCTGCGCAAGGGTGGCCTTGAGGTGACGCTGCTGCAACGCAGCGAGCGCCTGATGAACCGTCAGCTGGATGAGGTCGCGGCCGGACTGCTGGAGCAGGAACTTCGCGAGCGTGGCCTCGACATCATTACTGGCGCGTATCTCGAAGAGTGGCTCGAGACCCCGGCGGGCCGCATCACCGGCGTGCGCCTCAAGGATGGCCGCGAACTGCACGCCGGACTGACCATCGCCGCCACCGGCATTCGTCCCGAAATCGAGCTTGCGCGTGCTGCAGGGCTGACCTGTCAGCGCGCCATCCAGGTCGATGGCCACCTGCTCACGAGCGATCCGCACATTCATGCGTTGGGCGAATGCTGTGAGGTGGATGGCGAGACCTTCGGCCTGATCGAGCCCATCTGGGCGCAGACCGAAGTGCTCGCCCGCCAGCTTCTCGCGCAACCGACTCCACCCTATCGCAATGCGCCACTGGCGACGCGCCTCAAGATCAGCGGCATCGACCTCTATAGCTGCGGCGAGCTTGCCCCACAGACGAATGACGAGGTGCTGGTCTATCAGGACCACGCCCTGGGCGACTACCGCCGACTGCTGCTGCGCGAGGAGCGTCTGGTCGGTGTAGTGCTCTACGGCGACGTCAGTGCCGGCAATGCCCTGTTCGAAGCGCTCAAGGCCGGCACACCACTGACCAGGATTCGCGAAGACCTCCTGCTGATGCCGGCAGAAGCCCTCGCACGTCTGACCCAGGACGGCCCGCCGACGGCGCCTGATGACCCCGGTGGCAAGCCGGGCACTCAAGACACTTCTGACAAGACCGACAAGACCAACAAGACCAACACCACGAACAAGACCGACAACACCCCTGACACCTTCGAGGAGGCCGCATGAAACACCTGATCATCATCGGCAATGGCATGGTTGGCCATCACTGCGTCGAACAGCTGATCGCACTGGGTGCCACCGCGCACTACCAGATTCATGTCTTCGGCGAAGAACGCCATATCGCCTACGACCGCGTGCACCTCTCGGAGTATTTCACCGGGCGTGATGCCGAATCTCTCGCGCTCGGTAGCGTCGAGGATTACGCCAGCGTCGGTATCACGCTTCATCTGGACGAATGCGTCACGGCGATCGATCGCGATGGTGGCCACGTCATCACTCCGCGCGGGCGCTATCCCTATGACAGCCTGGTACTGGCGACCGGCTCGACCCCCTTCGTGCCGCCCATCCAGGGCCTCGGTGAGCCGGGAAGCGAGGCTGCCGCCAGCAATCGTCTGGTCTACCGCACCCTGGAGGATCTTGATCAGATTCGCGCCGCTGCCGACGGCAAGACACGTGGCGTGGTGGTCGGCGGTGGCCTGCTGGGACTTGAGGCCGCCAATGCCCTCAAGTCACTCGGCCTGGAAGCGCATGTCGTCGAATTCGCGCCACGCCTGATGCCGGTCCAGCTGGATGAGGATGGCGGCCTTGCACTCAAGCAACACATCACTGCGCTGGGCGTGGGGGTGCACCTCAATCGCGCCACCACCGACATCGTGCCCGGCGAGCACCATCAGTGGCGGATGAACTTCTCCGATGGCGAATACCTGGAGACCGACCTGATCGTGTTCTCCGCCGGCATCCGTCCTCAGGATGCGCTGGCACGCAGCGCCAGCCTCGAGATCGGCGAGCGCGGCGGCATCATCATCGATGACGAATGCCGCACCTCGGACCCGGAAATCTTCGCCATCGGCGAGTGCGCCCTGTGGCAATCACGCATCTTCGGGCTGGTCGCGCCGGGCTATCAGATGGCCCGCGGCGTGGCGTCCCTGCTGGCCGCCAGCGCTGGCGATGCCACAAGCGATGCGCAGGAGCGCTTCCGCTTCCAGGGTGCCGACATGTCCACCAAGCTCAAGCTGCTGGGCGTGGATGTCGGCTCCATCGGTGACGCCCACGGCAAGAGCGAGGGCGCGATCAGCTATCGCTACTGTGACGAGGCCGATGGCGTCTATCGCCGCCTGATCGTCTCGCAGGACCGCAAGCAGGTGCTGGGCGCGGTACTGATCGGCGACAACTCGCGCTACGACACCCTGCTGCAGTACGTCACCAATGGCATTGCGGCGCCCAAGGACCCGGCGGCACTCATCCTGCCGGATGCCAGTGGCGAGGCCATCACGCTGGGCGCGGATGCCCTGCCCGATAGCGCCACTCTGTGTTCCTGCCACAACGTCTCCAAGGGCGATGTCTGCAGCGCCATCGATGACGGCAACAGTGATCTGGGCGCCATCAAGGCCTGCACCAGGGCCAGCACCGGCTGCGGGGGCTGTGCGGCGCTGCTCAAGAAGGTGGTGGACGCCGAGCTGGAAAGTCGTGGCGTCGAGGTCGACCGCTCAATGTGCGAGCACTTCGCCCACACGCGTCAGGAGCTCTACTCGCTGGTGCGCGTCGAAGGCATCGAGACCTTCGCCGAGCTGATGGCCAGCCACGGACGCCATCCCGATGCTCTGGGCTGCGAGGTCTGCAAGCCGGCGGTGGGCTCGATTCTGGCCTCGTGCTGGAACGCGCCGATCACCGAGTCCTCGCACATTCCGCTGCAGGACACCAATGACACCTTCATGGCCAACATGCAGAAGAACGGCACCTATTCCGTGGTGCCGCGCATCCCCGGCGGCGAGATCACGCCGGACAAGCTGATCGCCATCGGCGAGATCGGCAAGCGCTACAACCTCTATACCAAGATCACCGGCGGCCAGCGCATCGACCTCTTCGGAGCCCAGCTGCATGAATTGCCGGAAATCTGGAGCGAGCTGATCGCCGCCGGCTTCGAGACCGGCCACGCCTACGGCAAGTCCACCCGCACGGTGAAATCCTGTATCGGCAGCACCTGGTGTCGCTATGGCGTGCAGGACAGCATGGCGATGGCGCTGACGCTGGAAGACCGCTACAAGGGCCTGCGTTCCCCGCACAAGCTCAAGTTCGCCGTCTCCGGCTGTACCCGTGAGTGCGCCGAGGCCCAGAGCAAGGATGTCGGTGTGATCGCCACCGAGAACGGCTGGAACCTCTACGTCTGCGGCAACGGCGGCATGCGCCCGCGTCATGCCGAGCTGTTCGCGACCGACCTGGACGACGAGAGCCTGATCCGCACCATCGACCGCTTCCTGATGTTCTACATCCGCACCGCCGACCGCCTGCAGCGCACCTCCGTCTGGCGCGAGGGCCTCGAAGGCGGCCTCGACTATCTGAAAGAGGTGATTCTCGAGGACAGTCTGGGGCTCGGCGAAACCCTGGAAGAGCAGATGCAGCAGGTGGTGGACCGCTACGAGTGCGAATGGGCCAATGCCCTCAAGAGCCCCGAGAAACTCAAACGCTTCCGCAATTACGTCAATGACCAGCGCCCCGACCCGGCCGTGGTCAACATCGTCGAACGCGACCAGATCCGCCCCGCCAGCCGCGATGAACTGGCCAGTGACAATCTGATCATCAGCGACGGTGGCGCATGCGAATCAGTGGCAGAACATCAGCCTCAGTCAACGATCCACCTGGCCACGGAGGTACGCTCATGACATCGCCTGAACTTGCCATGACACGGAATACTGCATCGCCCCACCACTCCGCCACGGCGACATCATCCCGTCGCTGGGTGACACTCTGCCAGCGCGAGGACCTGGTACCGGGCTCCGGCGTCGCCGCCTGGCTTGAGGCGGACGGCCAGGCCTGCCAGATCGCCCTGTTCACGCTGCCGGCCATAGCCGATAGCGATGACCTCACGCTGTTCGCCATCGACCATCATGATCCGGTGTCAGGCGCCAACGTGATTGCCCGCGGCCTGCTGGGCGATCACGCCGGAGAGCCACTGGTGATCTCGCCACTCTACAAGCAGCGCTATCGACTCAGTGATGGCCAATGCCTGGACGAAGACACTCTTGCCTTGACGGTGTGGCCTGTGCGTCTGGCAGGCGGCGAGGTACAGATACAGTGCCAGCGGACAGACGATGCCTGCTAGCCACACCCGCAAACCACATCTGCAAGCCACATAAGTGATTGATGACGTACGCATATGCTCGAAAAACGGCACATATTTGGTGCACAATCATGCTGCAACGCACCATGAATCGCCCAGCAGCGCGCACGCCTCGAGTCATCTGACCGACAGCTGGCAGCTCACAAACAGGCATTAATATCTCAAGCCATTGTTTTTACTGAGGATACTGTAAAGCTGGCATCGGGCATGCAATCTATACAGCGAGATGGCAAATGGCGGCTATCTCGCATGGCGTGCTCATTGCTGAGTCGAGGATCCGGGACCGGCGTATCCCCCTCGATATACAATGGCATTTAAGTCCACCCTATCTGGGGTGGACTTTTTTTATGCCAGCAGACAGCGACAAGCCATGGATTTCTTTGCTTCAAAACACGATGGGCCACTCACTCTGTCTTGCTGATCTCCCTTCGTGCTTCTCGCTTTTCCTTCTTGCCCCTCGCCGCTCATTTTTCTTCCCGCTGCTGACGACGTGCGATCCAGCGCTGACATTCCCCGATGATGCCGCTGCGGAAGCTGAGCACGCAGACCACGAAGATGGCGCCCAGAATCACGCTGACCCAATCCCCCAGCGCGGATTGCGCCAACTGATGCTGCAGCCCGATGACCAGCCCGGAGCCCACCAGTGGCCCGAGCAGCGTGCCGACGCCGCCCAGCAATGTCATCAGGATCACCTCCCCCGACATGTGCCAGCTGGCATCACCCAGCGAGGCGAGCTGGAACACCAGCGTCTTGGTCGCCCCCGCCAGGCCTGCCAGCCCCGCCGACAGCACGAAGGCCACCAGCTTGTAGGCATCGGTGTGATAGCCCAGCGAGATGGCGCGCGGCTCGTTCTCGCGAATGGCCTTCAGCACCTGACCGAAGGGGGAATGCACCACGCGCCGGATCAGGGCAAAGGCCGCCACGAAGATCGCGAACACGAAGTAATACAGGGTGTGATTGTTCGCCAGATCGAACATGCCGAACAGCTCACCGCGCGGCACGCCATGCAGGCCATCTTCGCCATGGGTGAACGGCGCCTGGATGAAAAAGAAGAACATCATCTGGGCCAGGGCCAGCGTGATCATCGCGAAGTAGATGCCCTGCCGCCGGATGGCCAGCGCCCCGAACAGCGTCCCCAGCACTACCGCGCCGAGCGTACCGGCCACGATGCCCAACGCCGGACTCAGGCCCGGGTATTCCGCGAGCAAGAAGCCGGTGATATAGGCGCCCGTGGCCAGGAAGGCAGCATGCCCGAAGGACAGCAGCCCCACGAAGCCGAGCAGCAGATTGAAGGCGCTGGCGAACAGCGCAAAGCACAGAATCTTCATCAGAAAGACGGGATAGGCGACCCAGGGTGCCAGTAACCCGAGCAGGAACAGCACGAGATACAGCATGCCCAGCGGGGTGATTCTGCGCGGCGCGCTGCCTGCACGCGCGGCCTGGTGATCCTGTTGCAGTACGGCCATGTCAGGCCTCCTTTCCGAACAGCCCGGCAGGGCGAAGCATCAACACCATCACCATCACCACGAAGATCACGGTATTGGCAGCCTCGGGATAGAACACCTTGGTCAGCCCCTCGATCAGCCCCATCGCGAGCCCGGTAAGAATGGCGCCGAGAATCGAGCCCATCCCGCCGATGACCACCACCGCGAACACCACGATCAGCAGGCTCGAGCCCATGGCCGGCGAGACGGGATACAAGGGCGCGGCCAGTACGCCGGCGAAGGCGGCAAGCGCCACGCCGAGCCCGTAGGTCAGCGACACCATCAAGGGCACATTGATGCCGAAGGCCTGCACCAGCTCGGGATTCTCGGTTCCCGCGCGCAGATAGGCTCCAAGGCGCGTGCGCTCGATCAGGAACCAGACTCCGAAGCAGACCACCAACGCCGCCACCAGCACCCAGGCGCGGTAGGTGGGCAGGAACATGAAGCTCAGCTTGAAGCCGCCACTCAGCGCCTCGGGGATCGGATAGCTCGACCCCGAGACTCCGAACAGATTCACCAGCGTGCCCTCGAAGATCAGCGCCAGCCCGAAGGTCAGCAACAGCCCATAGAGGTGATCAAGATGCTGGATGCGCCGCAGCAGCAGACGCTCGACCACGATGCCCAGGGCCCCCACCACCAGCGGCACCACGATCAGCGCCGTCCAGTAGTTGAGCCCCAGATATTGCGCTCCCAGCAGCGCCGCGAAGGCGCCCAGCATGTACTGGGCACCATGCGCGAAGTTGATGATGCGCAACAGACCGAAGATCACCGCCAGCCCAAGGCTCAGCAATGCATAGAAGGCACCGTTGATCAGCCCCAGCATCAGCTGACCGAACAGCACCATCAGGGGTATTCCAAAAATCATGGTCATCCGCCCATTCCTTTTCAGCGCCCATTCGCGTCAGCCGCTCGGCGCTGCCGATCATCCGACCGGCAGCGCCATGCCATACGTCTCAGCGACTCGACTGATGTTCGGCTTCAGCCCTTGACCAGCTCGCACTGGCTGTCCGCCAGCGGTCGGTAGGCTTCAGCGCCGGGAATGGTGCGGATCACGTCATAGACATCCCACTCGCCTTGAGACTCGGAGGGCGCCTTGACCTTGACCAGATACATGTCGTGCACCATGCGCCCATCGGCACGGATGGTGCCGTTGCTGGCGAACATGTCGTTGACCGGCGTCTCGCCCATTCTGGTGCGCACGGTGGCGGTGTCATCGCTACCGGTGGCCGCGACCGCATTCAGGTAATGCAGGGTGCTGGAGTAGATACCGGCCTGCACCATGGTCGGCATGCGCTCATTGCGCTCGTGATAGCGCTGGGACCAGGCACGTGTCTCGTCATTGAGGTCCCAGTACCAGCCGGTGGTGAGCTGCAGCCCCTGCGCCACCTCAAGCCCCAGGGCATGCACGTCGTTGAGGAAGATCAGCAGCCCCGCCAACGATTGCCCAGCCTGCACCACGCCGAACTGACTCGCCGTGGTCAACGCATTGACGGTGTCCGACCCGGCATTGGCCAGCCCGACGATCTTGGCCCCGGAACCCTGCGCCTGCAGGATGTAGGAGGAGAAATCACTGGTCGGGAATGGATGACGTACCTTGCCGACGATGGTGCCGCCGCTCTCGTTCACCACCTTTTCCACATCGCCTTCCAGGGCATGACCGAAGGCGTAGTCCGCGGTCAAAAGGAACCAGCTGTCACCACCTTCATCGACGATCGCCTTGGCCGTGCCATGCGCCAGCGGATAGGTGTCGTACACCCAGTGGACATGATTGGGCGTGCAATGCTCATTGGTGATGCTGGAAGCCGCCGAGCCGGAGACGATTCCCAGCGTGTCCTGTTCGGCGAGAATCCGTGTCACCGCGATGCTCACCGATGAGGCCACCAGCCCGGCGACCATGTCGACATTCTGCTGATCGATCCAGCCGCGCACCGTATTGGCACCGACATCGGCGCTGTTGCGGTCATCGGCACTCAATACCTCGATCGGCATGCCGTTGACGCTGCCGCCGAAGTCCTCGACCGCCATCTTGAGTGCATCGAGGCCGCCCGGGCCGGCCAGGTCACGATAGGTGCCTGACATGTCGGCCAGATAGCCGATCTTGATCACGCCGTCGCTGATATCGGCCTGCGCGATTCCCGCCAACAGGAGTGACCCCATCATGAGCGCAGACAGGGGCAACAGGCGCCGGCGTGTAGCCGCCGTGATGCGGCGGGACAACGGTGACGCGACGGGGGTGGCACTGGATGAAACGGTGGCGTTGCATGAAGCGGTGGCGTGCATGACATCTCCAGACCGGTTTTCCCGGCAATATTGTGATTGTTGTGGTGAGACGTGCGGACTTCAGTTTGGCGAGTGCAAAGGCCGTGCATGGCGGCCGACCCTGTGCAGCTCATCCCGAGCGGGGGTTCAGACCCCCAGTACCTTGTGCAGATATTCGTGGCGGGCCGGTAATTCAGCCGCGCTGATCTCTTCCAGAATGGTGCCGTGCTCCATCAGGTAATGCCGGTCGGCCAGCGGGGCGGCAAAGCGGAAATTCTGCTCCACCAACACGATGGTCATGCCACGCGCCTTCAGCATCACCAGCACTTCGGCCAACTTCTGGTTGATGACCGGCGCCAGCCCCTCGGTGATCTCATCCAGCAGCAGCAGGTCCGCTCCGGTGCGCAGGATGCGCGCCAGCGCCAGCATCTGCTGCTCGCCACCGGAGAGGCGCGTGCCCTGACTGGTGCGCCGCTCATGCAGATTGGGAAACAGGGCATAGAGCTCATCCAGCGACATGACCTGGCTCTGGGCCTGGTCATGCCCTGTGCTCTTGACCAGCGGTGGCAGCAGCAGATTCTCCTCGACGCTCAGACTGGCGAAGATGCCGCGCTCCTCTGGGCAGAAACCGACACCGAGATGGGCGATGCGATGCGGTGCCAGCCCCATGCTGTCCTGCCCCTTGATGAGGATGTCGCCTCTGCGCCGGCCAACCATGTTCATGATCGCGCGCAGCGTGCTGCTGCGCCCGGCCCCGTTGCGCCCCAGCAAGGTCACCAGCTCGCCGCGCCGCACCGTCATGTTGACGCCATGCAGCACATGGGACTCGCCATACCAGGCGTTCAGCTCGCGCAGGCAGAGCTGCTCTTCCCCCAGCGACGAGTCGGCCGCCGAGGCCTGCCTGTCCACCGCCTGCTCCATAACCACCGTCATGAAACCTCCTTGTGCTCATCCGCCGTGGACTCGGGCGCTTCACTGCCCAGATACGCTTCACGCACCTCGGGGTTGGCCGACACGCTGGCGTAATCGCCCTCCGCCAGCACCCGCCCGCGCGCCAGCACGCTGATGCGATCGCACAGACGGCTGACCACGCTCAGATTGTGCTCGACCATCAGCACCGTACGGCCCCGCGCCGCGACACGAATCAGCTCGACCACACGGTCCACATCCTCGGCGCCCATGCCCTGGGTCGGCTCGTCCAACAGCATCAGCGTGGGCTCAAGCGCCAGCGTGGTCGCCAGCTCCAGCGCTCGCTTGCGACCGTAAGGCAGACTGGCGGTCACGCGGTGGGCGTCATCGCGCAGCCCTACCTGCTCCAGCAGGTGCAGCGCCTGCTCGTTCAGGCTGTCGAGGCTGCGTTCCGGCTTCCAGAAATGAAACGAGGTGCCCTGGGGGCGTTGCAACGCGACCCGCACGTTCTCGAGCACCGTCATCTGGGAAAACACCGCCGATATCTGGAAGGAGCGCACCAACCCCAGGCGCGCGATCTCATGCGACTTCATGCGGGTGATGGATTTGCCGCGGTAGAGAATCTCGCCGCGAGTGGCCGGCAGAAAACGTGTCAGTAGATTGAAGACTGTCGTCTTGCCGGCGCCATTGGGGCCGATCAGGGCATGGATATGCCCTTCCTGCACCTGGAGATTGACGTCATCGACGGCCGTGAAGCCTCGAAAGTCCTTGCTCAAGCCACGCGTCTCGAGAATCGGGGCTGTCGCGGATGCGCCCCCGCTGGCACGCGGCCCCTGAATGGGCGGTGATGGCATGTCAGTACTCCGTCCTGACCGGCAAGCCGGTGGTCTGTGTCTTCCAAGAGACATGGGGGCTGTTCGTCAGCGCTGATGCCCGCAACGTCCGCCCACAACATCGCGGCTCGTCATCGACACGCAGTATCAACAGAAGGCGCTGTCCACAGGCCCTGGTCACAGACCCTGTTCACTGGCGCTGGTCACAGGCCCTGTTCTCAGGCGCAATCAACAGACAGCACTGACAGGCCCTCGATACGCTCCATCGTTGCGACCGGCGCAACTGACGTTAACGTAAACTAGAATAGCAAGAGGCGCGCTGCCAGCGGCAAGCGCCCTCACTCGACCAATAGCCGATATATCAGCGACTTCTTTACAAGGCAGCCATCCCGAGACATCTCAAGGCCGGCAGATACCCCACCAGCCCGAGCCGAACAGTCGGGATGAGCGCAATTCCCGCCATAAAAAAGACGCCTGTCCGTCGCGGAATACCGCGCCGAAGAGGCGTCAACGAGGGTTGCCGAGATCATGACCTCTGGCCGGAGATCATGTACCTGACAAGAGACAACGGGTTTGGCCGGAGGCGGCAGGCCTCCGGCGGAAAGTCATATCAGCTCATATTGGAGTGGCGACCGGTCGAATCAGCATTCGATGGCGTTGACCGCGAGACCGCCCTTGGAGGTCTCCTTGTACTTTTCCTGCATGTCACGGCCGGTGTCGCGCATGGTGCGGATCGCCTTGTCCAGCGAGACGAAGTGATCGCCATCGCCACACATCGCCATCTGGGCGGCATTGATCGCCTTGACCGAGGCAATCGCATTGCGCTCGATGCAGGGAATCTGCACCAGGCCGCCGATCGGGTCACAGGTCAGCCCCAGATTGTGCTCGAGACCGATTTCCGCCGCGTTCTCGACCTGCTCCGGCGTCGCGCCCATCAGCTCGGCAAGCCCGGCGGCTGCCATGGCGCAGGCGGATCCCACCTCGCCCTGACAGCCGACTTCCGCGCCGGAGATGGAGGCGTTCTTCTTGCACAGAATGCCCACCGAGGCTGCCGTGAGCAGGAAATCGACCACGTCCTCCTCACGAGCATCATCCTGGAATTTCATGTAATAGCTGAGCACCGCCGGAATGATGCCGGCCGCGCCATTGGTCGGCGCCGTCACCATGCGACCACCGGCCGCGTTCTCCTCATTGACCGCCAGCGCGAACAGGTTGACCCAGTCCATCGCCGAGAAGGTCGAGGTGATGATCGACTTGCTGGATTCCACATCCAGCAGACGCGCATGCAGACGCTTGGCACGGCGCTTGACGTTGAGACCGCCGGGCAGCACGCCTTCGTGCGTCAGGCCGTTGTCGATGCACTCGTTCATCACTTCCCAGATGCGCCATAGCCCACGACGCACCTGAGTCTCGCTGCGCAGCGCACATTCGTTGGCCATCATCAGCTCGCTGATGCGCATCTTGTGCATGCGGCACAGCGCCAGCAGTTCATTGGCGGTGTTGAATTCATACGGCAGACGCAGGCTTTCATCTTCCAGCAGCGGGTCACGTGCGGCCTCGACTTCGTCGACCACGAAACCACCGCCCACCGAGTAATAGACATTGTGATAAAGCTCTTCGCGATGGCCGTAGGCGATCAGACGCATGGCATTGGGGTGATACGGCAGCGGCGCATCGTGCCACTGCATGTCACGTACCCACACGAAGGGCACCGCGATGCGGTTGTCGAGCAGCAGCGTCTGGGACTCCAGCAGCTCTTCGATGCAGGGGTCGATGATCGCAGGGTCGATCGTTTCCGGCAGCTCGCCCATCAGGCCGAGGATGGTCGCCTTGTCGGTGCCGTGGCCTACGCCGGTGGCAGACAGCGAACCATGCAATTGCACCTCGATGCGCGCCACGCGCTCCAGCTGATCACGTGAGCGCAGGGTCTCGACGAACTGCGCGGCAGCACGCATCGGGCCGACGGTGTGCGAGCTGGAGGGGCCGACACCGACCTTGAAGAGATCAAATACACTGATGGACATGACAACACCTCATCTCGGAAACTCGCCGCGCCTGAGCGCCTGCCAGTGGATGAGGCAATGATGATGGATAGGGACGGGACGCGACAAACCATAAAAATTGGCCGTGGGTTTAGCCTGACTAAACCCTATGCATCAAAAACGGCGTAAACTATGCTCTTCGCGCCACCTTGTGCCCTGATGCCTTTAGCTACCACCGCCATCTGCATCTGGCCATTGCGGCTTCTCCCTCACTATCTGGCTCCAGCGCTTGCATGAGACCCGCCCATGACGTCTTCCCTCGACAACACGCCTGGTACTGGCCCCACCGCGCCGCCGACGGTGACCGGCACACCCGCCACCACACCGAGCCTGCGCCACCTGAATGGTCAGACCCATGCCTGGCTGCAGGTATTCGCCTGCGCCGCGCGTCACGGCTCCTTCACGCGTGCGGCAGAAGAACTGCACGTCACCACCGGCGCGGTGAGCCAGCAGATCAAGCAGCTGGAAGAGCGGCTGGGCTTCAAGCTGTTTCTGCGTCGTTCACGTGGACTCGAGCTGACAGGGGAAGGCGCGCGGCTGGCGCGCGTGGTGGAGCAGTCCTATAGCGCGGTGGGACTGGAGGTCAAACGGCTGCGCAGCGGCTTGATGAGCGGTGTACTCAGATTGCGTTCGGTGCCGTCATTTCTCTCCAAATGGCTGGCGCCCCGGCTGCCTCGCCTGCAGGCGCGCTTTCCGGATATCGAGCTGCACGTGCGCGCCGAGGACAGTGACTCGCCGCTGCGCGAGGGCGACTTCGAGCTGGCGGTCGACCTCAACGACGGTCACTACCCGGGCATGCAGGTCACCGAACTGATGGAAGAGGAGATCTTCCCCGTCTGCCATCCCGGCCTGATGCGCGGACGCCCACCGCTGCGCAGCGCAGAGGACCTCGCCTGGTATCCGCTGCTGCATGACATCACCGCCTGGCGCGGCAGTCACGATCACGCCGAGTGGGAATTCTATCTGGCCAGCATCGGTGCGCCCGAGATCAACGTTCAGCGTGGCTATACCTTCAACCGCAACCACCTGTCGATGGAGGCTGCCATCGCCGGCATGGGGGTCGCGATGGCAAGGCGCACCCTGATCACCGACGAGCTGTCGCGCGGCACGCTGATCGCGCCCTTCGCGCAGCGAGTGCTGACCGGCAAGCGCTACGTCATCGTCCATCCCCACGGCACCCTGGATGACGGCCGAATCCAGGCCGTGCATGACTGGATCGTCGAGGAAGCCGAGCGTGATAGGTTACGTCAGAGCTGACGAACATTTCCGCTCGGCGCAACATCGATGCTGAAATGGAATCTCACAGTTTTCTTATCAGAATATTAACTGAGCACCTTTGCATCGTTATAATGAGCAGGCAAACGACACCCTCACCCTGACAGGCAGTCCATGGACTGTCCGGAGAGTCCCTTGTCTCGCCTGACTTCGCATACCCAGCACCATAACGCTGTCCCGCTCCCCATCAGCGCCGAACAACCGCTGTATGGGCGCAAGCCCACTTCGCTCTTCATGCAAGCCTGCCTGCGCCTGGCCATCTATGCGCCACTGGTAGCCGCGATGATGTCGCTGGTCATGCATGATGCCCACCACTTCGGTGATGTCGGCTTCAGCGAAGCCAGCTGGACAGAACACATGCAGAGCACTCTGCTGGCGTTGAGCGCAGCCACCATGTGGATGGTGCATTCGCGCCTGCCGGACCTGCGCACCATCAGCCTGCTGCTGTTCGGCTTGTTCGCGGCGTCCCTGATCCGGGAACAGGACGCCCTGCTCGACGGCATGATCGGCGATGGCAGCTGGCAGTTCCTGGTCAGTGTGGTCGCTATCCCGGTCATCATCGGCGTATGGCGCAACCGCAGCCGCTTCATTGCCGAGTTCGAGCACTTCGGGCGCAGCTTTGCGTTCGGCCTGTTCGGCGCCGGCTTCCTGGCGACCTACGTCTTCTCACGCCTCTATGGTCGCTCGGAATTCTGGAAAACCCTGATGGGGGACTCCTACCTGCGTTCGGTCAAGAATGCCGCCGAGGAAGTCACGGAACTGTTCGGCTACACCTTGATGGCCATCGCCGTGATCGAGATCGTGCTGCTGGCGATCCGCATGGGCCGCCAGCGCCGCGCCCTGCTGCGTGAGCTCAACGCCAACGACTGAGCCCGCCAGCAAAACCCTCTTGCCGAGCTGCGCGCATGACCTGTCGCATGGCCGTCACTTCGCCCTGCCCCATGAAATAACGCGAAGTGACGTGACAAGACATGAAGTACAGCGTGAAGCGAAAGAGACAGACCCGTGACTCCCAAAAGCCGCTGCTCACCTGAGCCGCGGCTTTTTTTCGTCTTTACCATCAACAGCCTCCGCTCTCGACAGGTTTCGCTCTCGACAGGTTTCGCTCTCGAAAGGTTCCGCTGGGCAGCCGTCTCTCGATAGCCATTGCGCGAGGCGGTGACGGAAACGGCTGGACATCAAATGAGAATGATTATATTTTACTAAGCAGTGGATACAATTCAACTATCGCCACTGCCACAGGAAAGCACCGACAGGATCTTGACCGTGTCATGCCCTCATTCTCAAGGAGCCTCACATGCGCTGGTTCAGTAGCTACCGCT
The DNA here is from genome assembly GCF_030264805.1 of Cobetia sp. LC6. NCBI lineage: Bacteria > Pseudomonadati > Pseudomonadota > Gammaproteobacteria > Oceanospirillales > Halomonadaceae > Cobetia > Cobetia sp. LC6. The sequence continues at coordinate 19,609 of NZ_JASSPL010000006.1, forward strand.
TGCACGGTCATAGTCTTGCCCCCAGTCTCCCGCAGCACAGCCTCATCATCAGCATGCGCTGGCCCAGCCGCTGGCGATTGACGCCCGGTGCCACCGTCGTGGTGGAACATCCCAGGCTCGGCCAGCTGGTCAAGCGCCTGCATCGCATCGACGACAACGGCCGCCTGTGGCTACGTGGCGAGCACCCCGACGGCTTGAGCAGCGAGCAGATGGGGCCGGTCTCCCGTCAGTGCATCAAGGGCCGTGTCGTCTTCAGCGTGGCGGCAACGCCCTCGTCTCACCAGTTGCGCCACGGCGCCTGATAGCCCCCAAGGCACATCACGCAGCTCTGGAACGACACAGTTCGAAGGTGACAACATCCATAAAGACAAGCCTGAAGGCGGCACAGCCCATAGAGAAAGACCCGTAACGTAAAGCCCGCAAACGACAACGCCCGCCTCCCATTCGCATGGGGGCGGGCGTTGTCTTGTCAGCGGGGCCAGCTGTCGAGGCGCGGCCTCGAGCGCTTCAGATCACTCTTCCATGAAGGAACGCAGTGACTCGGAGCGTGACGGGTGACGCAGCTTGCGCAGCGCCTTCGCTTCGATCTGACGGATACGCTCACGGGTGACATCGAACTGCTTGCCGACTTCCTCGAGGGTATGGTCGGTGTTCATGTCGATACCGAAGCGCATGCGCAGCACCTTGGCTTCACGTGCGGTCAGGCCGGACAGGATACCGCGGGTCGCTTCGATCAGACCTTCGCCTGTGGCGGAGTCGATCGGCGAGACCATGGTGCCATCCTCGATGAAGTCACCCAGGTGCGAATCATCATCGTCACCGATCGGCGTCTCCATGGAGATGGGCTCCTTGGCGATCTTGAGCACGCGACGCACCTTGTCTTCCGGCATCTCGAGACGCTCGCCCAACTCTTCCGGCGTCGGCTCGCGACCCATTTCCTGCAGCATCTGACGCGAGACACGGTTCAGCTTGTTGATGGTCTCGATCATGTGCACCGGAATACGGATGGTGCGTGCCTGGTCCGCGATGGAGCGAGTGATCGCCTGACGGATCCACCAGGTGGCGTAGGTCGAGAACTTGTAACCACGACGGTACTCGAACTTGTCCACGGCCTTCATCAGACCGATGTTGCCTTCCTGGATGAGATCCAGGAACTGCAGACCACGGTTGGTGTACTTCTTGGCGATGGAGATGACCAGACGCAGGTTGGCCTCGACCATTTCCTTCTTGGCACGACGCGCCTTGGCTTCACCGATCGACAGGCGACGGTTCACTTCCTTGAGCTCGCTGACCGGCAGCTGGACCATGTCCTGCTCGAAGGCGATCTTGCGCTGGGCACGCAGCACGTCGGCACGGAACGGCTCGAGCTTGTCGGCGTACTTCTTGCTGCCACCAATGAAGCTGTCGAACCAGTCCATGTCGGACTCATGGCCCGGGAAGGCCTTGATGAAGCTCTTGCGAGGCACCTTGCCGCGCTTGACGAAGATCTGCAGGATGACCTTTTCCTGCTCGCGCACCTGTTCGACAGACACGCGGACCTGGCCGACCAGACGCTCAAAGTGCTTGGGCACCAGCTTGATCGGCGAGAACAGCTCGGCAAGACGGTCCTGCTCGGCTTTCGCCTCGGCAGAGCCGGAACCGTACTTCTCGATGGCGGCCTTGGTCGCCTCGTTCTGCTCACGGATCTGCTCGAAGCGGACGCGGGCCAGCTCGGGATCCGGGCCGCCTTCAGAGGCGGAATCGTCGTCTTCGTCTTCGTCGCCTTCGGACTCTTCACCCTCGGGAATCTCTTCGACTTCCTCGACTTCGACTTCGGCGACACCCGGCACGCCTTCGTCAGGGTCGATGAAACCGGAGAAGAGATCGGACAGACGTCCGCCGTCTTCGCCCAGAGTGCCGTCGTAGGCTTCCAGGATGGAGTCGACTGCCCCCGGCAAGAATGCCAGCGACGACATCACCTCACGCGTGCCCTCCTCGATCCGCTTGGCGATCTTGATTTCGCCTTCGCGGGTCAGGAGTTCCACGGTGCCCATCTCACGCATGTACATGCGGACGGGGTCGGTGGTGCGTCCCACATCGCTTTCCACCGCGGCGAGGGCGGCAACGGCCTCTTCGGCGGCAGACTCGTCAGTGGAGGAATCAGACATCATCAAGGTATCGGCATCGGGCGCTTCTTCCGCGACCTTGATGCCCATATCGTTGATCATGCTGATGATGTCTTCCACCTGTTCGGGATCAGCGATATCCTCGGGCAGGTGATCGTTGACCTCGGCATAGGTCAGGTAACCCTGTTCCTTGCCGCGCGCGATCAACTCCTTGAGACGCGACTGCTGCTGCGCATTACCAGCCATAGAACCCCTATCTCGACGAAGAAGAATGAAGCACCTGGACGCGACGCGGCTCAGCGAGTGAGCATGGCGCCGGTATAGGGACGAAGAGAGCATCAAGCGCACCAGTATAGCGTGCCATCGGGAGATGCTGCCAGCGGCGTATTTGCCGGACCATCCAGGTGTGTTAGCGTTATCGGTTACGTTGCGGCAGTCCGCATCGGGAGCTACCTCATTAAATAGTGGGCATGAGTGCGTCTTTCAAGGCCATGGGGCGTATTTTCCTGCGCCATCACCTCAGCACTCACGGCATTTCCACCATTGTCGGCCTTCCTGGCACCAAGACTGCGTCAGCGCCGTGTTGCCAGCTCCATCAGCAGGGCCATCAGCCGCTGCTTCTCTTCTGCCGACAACTTCTCGCCACGCTTTTCCTTGGCCAGCAAGGCCTGATATTCCGCTTCCGGCGTGGTGCGCGCCTGCTGATGCTGGCAATGCTCCACCAGCCCCTTCAGCTCTTCGCTGCGCACGTCACGCGGAATCAGCAATTCGCGGGCTGCCAGCTGCTCAAGCCTCGGCCCCTGCGCGGTACCGAGGAAGTGCGCCAACAGCACCTGAGGCGAACGATATTGCCCTGCCTTCAGGAGACGCACCACATCGTTCAACAGCTGTGCATCCTCGCTGTCGGCCGGCTCGCCCGCCCCCTCTATCCACTCATTGGAGTCAGGCAGCTCGGCGACCAGCTGCGGCTCGTGCACCAGAAGATGCAAGAGGCGCGTCAGCATGCTGACCGAGGTGCGCTTCTGAGACCTGGCCGGCGTCGCGCGCGAAGCTTGAGCACCCTGGCCCGCAGACATCTCGTTGTGCGACTGCCAGTCATCCGACAGCCAGCCATCGGGCTCGCTGTCGCCGAAGCCGGCATCTGCCATCGCCTCCAGCGACGACCACTCGTCCTGCGCGTCACCCAGCGTCGCGCCGTCCTGAGGACTGGCAGCGGACGCTGAGCGCGGCGCCGGGCGTGTCGCGCCGGGCTGACGTTGTTGCTGTTGCAAATGCTGCGGTTGCTGACGTAGTTGCTGATGCTGTCGGAGACGTGCCTGCTGGGCTTCACGCGCCGCGGCGCGCTCCACCAGCATGGCATTCAGCCGCTCACGCTCCAGACCACTGCGTCGTTCCAGCTCCTTGAGCAGCAGCGAGCGCAGCACCCCTTCGGGCACGCGCGAGATCCACTCCAGCGCCTGGGTCACGAACCGCTCGAGCTGCTCCATACGCTTGAGGTCACGCCCTTCCGCGGCCTGCTCGAACAGGAACTCGGAGAGCCCGGAGGCGCAGGTGACACGCTTCTCGAACGCCTCCTGCCCCTCGCTGCGCACCAGGGAGTCCGGGTCCTCGCCTTCCGGCAGGAACAGGAAGCGCGCCTGACGGCCATCGATCATGACCTCGAGCACGGTTTCCAGCGCGCGCCGCGCCGCCTGCCGACCTGCCTTGTCGCCGTCGAAGCAGAACACCACCTCATCGACCAGGCGATAGAGGCGCTTGAGGTGCTCCTCACTGGTCGCGGTGCCCAGGGTCGCGCAGGCATTGCGAATGCCGTACTGCGCCAGCGCCACCACGTCCATGTAGCCTTCGACGATCAGCATGCGTTCCAGCTTGCGATTCGCCTCACGGGCTTCAAACAGCCCGTAGAGCTCGCGCCCCTTATGGAAGACGGGAGTCTCGGGAGAATTCAGGTATTTGGGCTTGGCATCGCCCATCACGCGACCGCCGAAGGCGATGGTGCGGCCTTTCCAGTCACGGATCGGGAACATCACGCGATCACGGAAGCGGTCATAGCGGCGGCCGCTTTCCTCGTGATGGATCAGCAGACCGTATTCAATCTGCACATCCTCGCTGACACCCAGCTTGCTCAGGTGATGCTTGAGGTGCTCCCAGCCTTCCGGCGCGAAGCCGATGCCGAAGTCACGCATGACCTCGCGCGACAGTCTACGCCCTTCCAGATACTCACGTGCCGGCTGCGCGGCCGGTTCCGTCAGGCGCTGACGATAGAAGTCCGCGGCCGCCTCGAGCAGATTGACGCCCTCTTCGCGGGCCTGCTCGCGACGCTGACGCTCACGGCGCTCGTGCGGACTCTGGTTGCCGCCTTCGCGCGGCACTTCAAGTGCCAGCCGCGAGGCCAGCTGCTCCACGGCCTCGGGGAACGGCAAGCGATCGAACTCCATCAGGAACTTGAGCGCACTGCCGCTCGCCCCGCACCCGAAGCAGTGATAGAACTGCTTGTCCGGGATGACATTGAACGAGGGAGAGTTTTCCTGATGGAACGGGCAGAGGCCGACATAGCTCTTGCCGGCCTTCTTCAGCTGGACGCGCTCACCCACCACCTCGACCACGTCGGTGCGGGCCAGCAGATCGTCAATGAAGCCTTGAGGGATGAGACCAGCCATGATTCGCCAGAAGTCGTGGAAAAACGGACTGACCGCAAGATAGTGCCGGCTCAGCTGAGTGAGCGGCTACCTTCGGGTCAGGCCATTCCTCGAGTTAGCGACATGCGCCAGGCAACGGCACACGGTTCGAGAACAAACGGACCACTAGAGACAAAAACAAGCGGCCACCGTGAGGCAGCCGCTTGGTGTCCTTCCAGAGAGCAGAATATCACTCCCCAAAAGTACGGATCAGTAGAGACGCTCGAAACGCTTGCGCTCACGCTGAACCTTCTTGGCGTGGCGCTTTACAGCGGCCGCCTGCTGACGCTTGCGAACAGCTGTCGGCTTCTCGTAGTGCTCACGACGACGCACTTCGGAAAGAACACCGGCTTTTTCGCAGGAGCGCTTGAAACGGCGCAGGGCGACGTCGAACGGCTCGTTGTCACGTACTTTAACTGAAGGCATTAAACACTCACCTACCTTGAGATCATGAGTTCGGTTTGAACGCACATCCGGTGCAGCCACTCCTCAGGAGCCACCAGCCAGTGACGGTAAACCGCCACCTGCAGGTCGATCCAGCATCAATCAGTCGCCTGCGACACCACCGGTGAGGGTAGCCGTCGCTGGCTGGAATCATGATTCGGGGAGCTTTTGCGGGGTGGTCGGATGCACGACCCAGTCTTGCAGAGTGCCATATTCTAGACACCCGCCCCCGGCTTTGCAAACGCGGAAACCGGAAATCCTCTCTCCCTCTACGCCAGCTGGCGCGACACCCGTGCTCACAGCCAGTAGAATGTCGCGCATTCACGGCACACACGCCTCTCGGGCTCGCTCAGGCAGCCTCGCTGGCCGTGCCGCCCTCTACTTCTGATACTTCCTGAGAGTCAGCCATGCGTGTGCTCGGCATCGAGACTTCCTGCGACGAGACCGGCGTCGCCATCTACGACACGGACCAGGGCCTGCTTGCAGATGCCCTCTACAGCCAGATCGCCATGCACGCCGAGTTCGGCGGCGTGGTGCCGGAACTGGCGTCGCGTGATCACACTCGCAAGCTGCTGCCGCTGATCCAGCAGGTGATAGATGAGGCGCAGCTGCAGGCCGCTGACATCGATGCCATCACCTATACCGCAGGCCCCGGCCTGGTCGGCGCGCTGATGGTCGGCGCATCCACCGCACATGGGCTCGCCAAGGCATGGAAAGTGCCGGTGCTCGGCGTCCACCACATGGAAGGCCACCTGCTGGCGCCGATGCTGGAAGACGATGCGCCCGAATTCCCCTTCGTGGCGCTGCTGGTCTCCGGCGGACACACCCAGCTGGTCGCGGTGCACGGACTGGGCGAATACGAGCTGCTCGGCGAGTCCGTGGATGACGCGGCCGGCGAAGCCTTCGACAAGGCTGCCAAGATGCTGGAACTGCCCTACCCCGGCGGCCCGCAGGTCGCGAAGCTGGCCGAACAGGGCGACCCCACACGCTATCGCTTCCCACGCCCGATGACGGACCGCCCGGGCCTCGACTTCAGCTTCTCCGGCCTCAAGACCCACACCATGGTCACGCTCAAGAAGGCCAAGGCCGCGGATGACCTGGATGAGCAGCACTGCGCCGATATCGCGCGCGCCTTCGAGGAAGCCGTGGTCGACACCCTGGTCATCAAGTGTCGTCGCGCACTGGACCAGACCGGCCTCAAGCGTCTGGTCGTCGCCGGCGGCGTGAGTGCCAACACCCGCCTGCGCGAACGCCTGAGCCATGAGCTGACCAAGCGCAACGCCCGCGCCTACTACCCGCGCGGCCGCTTCTGCACCGACAACGGCGCGATGATCGCCTACGTGGGCGCGCAGCGCCTGAATGCCGGCGAGCAGGACACCGGCCCGATGAAGGCCGTGCCGCGCTGGCCGCTGGACAGTCTGACGGCCCCGAGCACAGCGCAGGACTGAGGCTCAGCCCTGCCAGACGCCAGTGCCCTGCCAGACGTCAGTGCCCTGCGAGACAACAACGCCCTGCCGATGAGAATCGGCAGGGCGTTGTTTTTGAGGGGCCAGTCATGTTCATCGCCGGACACCGGCGACGTGGTGCCTGATGGTGTCAGACCGTGGCATCAGCGCGAGAGATCATGCGGCAACGCCAGCTGAAGTCCACCGGCCACAACGGCTGCTGTTCGGCGCGCCCGGCGGCCACGAAGGCCTTCCACAGCGAAGCGTAATCCTCGCCGGTGACGGGGTGGCGCTCTTCGCCGAACGACTCGGCCAGCGGCAGCAGCACGAAGGCATTGCGATCGACCTCATCGCGCGGCAGCATCACGCCATCGACCTCCCCGGTCAGGGTACCGACGGTCAGCAGGTCCAGATCCAGGGTGCGCGGACTGAACTTGGCGCTGTTCTTGAGGCGACCGTTGGCCAACTCGAGCTGCTTGCACCAGGCCTGCAATTCGCCGACGCTCCAGTCGCTCTCGAAACCCGCGACCAGATTGAGGAAGTTGCGCCCGTCGACGAAGCCCACCGGTTCGCTCTCGTAGACGGAGGACAACGTCAAATTGCCGAAGGTCGCTTGCAGCGCATCCAGGCAGACCCGCACATGATGCTCACGCTCGATATTGCTACCGATGGAGATCAGTACCAGACTCATGCCGGCGCATCCGAGGCGGCATCGAGGCTACCGCGCACGATACGCACGCCAACGGCGGCGGCTTCCGGCACGGCGCCCGGCTTGCGCACCGTCATGGTCAGCCAGGGGATGCCGAATTCTTCACGCAGCAGGGCCGCCAGGCGTTCGGCGAAGGTTTCCACCAGCTCGAAGCGGCTATCTTCGGCGAAGGTCTGGATTCGCGCGCTGATGGCGGCATAGTCCAGGGTGTGCGTCAGGTCATCGTCGGCAGCTGCGGCACGAATATCCGTGGCCATTTCCAGATCCATCACCAGACGCTGGCGAATGGTACGCTCCCAGTCATAGACACCAATCACGGTTTCCACGACCAGAGCCTCGATCAGCACACGATCCACGGCGTTACCTCTATGCTTGTCGAATGAACGAATAAAAACGACGCCCAAGGCCCCGCCATCATGCGACTGATTCTACTGCACCCGGCCCCTGCTTGGCCAAGCCGCCTGCCCCTCTCTCCCTGCCTGTGTGCGACACCTAGGACACTCAGCGAGTCGGTATCATGTTGACGGGCCTGATCGAGTGGGGCGCGCAACTGGCCACCTGGCAACAGTTGAGCCTGCTGATCGCCGTGGCCTATGCCAGCGGCTCGGTGCTGGGCGCGGTGTGGATCTGTCAGCGACTGGGGCTGCCCGACCCACGCCTGGCGGGCTCCTTCAATCCGGGCTTCTCCAATGTGCTGCGGCTGCATGGCGCACTGCCCGCCGCCCTGGTGCTGGTATTCGATGCCGCCAAGGGCATGCCGGCACTCTGGCTGGGGCTGGCGCTCTCGCTGCCGCCCTGGGCTCTGGGATTGATCGGGCTGGCCGTGCTGATCGGCCACAGCCTGCCGCTGTGGCACCGTGGCCATCGCGGTGGCAAGGCAGTGGCCGCCGCCTTTGGCGTGCTGCTGATGCTGGCGCCAGGCGTCGCCTTGAGCTGCGCCGCATTATGGGTCGGGCTGGCATGGCGACTGCGCACGGCAGCCATCGCCTCACTGGTGGCCGGACTGGCGGCACCCCTGTTCAGCCTGTGGCTGGCGCCGCAGATGAGCGGCGTGATTCTGGTCTTCGCCAGCCTGATCGTGATTCGTCATGCACTGAATCTGCGCCGTCTGAGCGATGGCAGCGAGCCGCGCCTGTAAGCATGCTTTGCTCACACGCAGCGCACTGCTCATGAAAAACACGCTCTGCTCAAACGCACACTCCGCCTCACAAAAGCCCCCTTCCTGCGGTCAGGACGCAAAAGCCCCGGCGCAGGGCCGGGGCTTTCGGGGTCATATGCTCAGGTCAGGTGCTCAGCAGCAGGCAGGTGATCAGTGACTGTTTCCGCAGCTGCAATGAGGCGCGTGCACTTCCGGCATGGCCCGCCATTCGCTCAGCGCCTGCTCGATGGCCTGCTGGCGCTGCTCACTGAGCGCACGCCCGATCTCCGCCCCTTTCAGACCCTGTTCGACCAGAGATTGCGGCGACACCGCCGTCGCGGCTTGCCAGACGGCATTGCCCAACCGTGCCAACCCCTTGTCCTCGACGGCCAGCAGGGCCACCAGCACCGACTGGCGCTCACCACGCCGCCAGGCATCGACACCATCCAGCCAGGCCTTGAGATCGGCTGCGCTCACGCCACCTTCCCGCCGCGAGGCCTCGTTCAATTCCCGGCACAGACGTGCCTGCTGGGCGGCGTCACGCACGGCGCTGGGCAGGCGCAGGTCCTGCGCCAGGGCATCGATCTCGTCGCGTGACAGGTGCTCCACCAGGCGCGCCATGCGCCAGCAGACCATCTCCGCCTCATCGACCAGCTGACGCGGCAGGCGATCCAGACGCGCCAGCGCCGCTGTGAGCTGGTCGGCATCGCGGGTCAGTGGCGGCATCAGCACCGCCAGCGCTCCCAGCTCATCAAGCAGCTGGAAATAGGCCTCGGGACTGGCCTCGCCCAACGCCTTCTCGGTCTCCTTCCAGACCCGCTCGGCCACCAGATGCGAGACCTCGCCGCTCTCGACCATGGCCACCATCATCTCCCGCGTCTCATCCGCGACCGTGAAGCCGAGCCCCTGATAGCGCGCCAGAAAGCGTGCCACGCGCAATACGCGCAGCGGGTCTTCGCTGAAGGCACTCGAGACATGACGCAACATACGCGCCTCGAGATCCGCCAGGCCACCATAGGGATCTATCACCTCGCCCTGACCCGGCGTGCTGTCGAGCGGTTCGGCCATGGCATTGATGGTCAGGTCGCGACGAATGAGGTCGTCCTCCAGCGTCACATCGGGGCTGGCATGCACGCTGAAGCCGACATACCCGTGGCCGGACTTGCGCTCGGTACGCGCCAGCGCGTATTCCTCCTGGGTCTGCGGATGCAGGAAGACCGGGAAGTCCCGCCCGACCGGCCGAAACCCCCGCGCCTGCATATCTTCCACCGTCGCGCCCACCACCACGAAGTCGCACTCGTACCACGGCCAACCCAGGCGCGCATCACGCACCGCGCCGCCCACGCGATAGACCTCAAGCCCGCTCAACAGGCGGTCACGCGAATCGGTCAGTGAAGAAGGCGTCGTCTGAGTCATGCGAATGTCCTTGCCCTGCGGCACGAGATACAAAGCTGAATGAGGAAAGCGAGGAAAAACGACCAGTGATGGCAGTCACGTGCAGGCGGCGTCAGCTACCGCTCTCGACGTCATCACCATGCGTCAATTGGTACTGGGTAAAGCCACCATCGAGGGAATAGACCTTTTCGAAGCCCTGCCCCGCCAGCCAGGCGGCCGCCTGCTGACTGGAATGGCCGTGATAGCAGACCACCACCAGCGGCTTGTCGCGCGGGGTGTCTTCCAGAATGGCACCGGCACTGGCGTTGTCCAGATGACGGCTGCCCGGGATACGCCCCTGCGTGAAGCTGAGCGGATCGCGAATATCGAGTACCACGAGCGACGGGTCGCGTTGGCGCCAGTCACTGAGGGTTGCGAGATCAAGATGTTCGAAACTCATGCGGACTCCGCTTGTTGAGTAAGGGGAAAGGCATTCGCCAGCGACGGCAGACCTGCTGTCACTGGCGATGCGAGGTCGCTCAGCGCGAGGACAGCGCCGGCTCGAAGACGCGCTCTTCCGTCTCGAGATTGAGCGCCGTCAGGCCACCGCCCCACACGCAGCCGGTGTCCAGCGCCTCGACATCCTGGCGCGCCGCCGGCGTCTCGCCTTCCAGAGCGGCCCAGTGACCGAACAGCAGGCGCGGCGAATCATCCCAGGCCCCTTCGGGACGCGGGTACTGGAACCAGGGGCGACATCCCTCCGGCGCGCTGTCCAGCCCTTCCTTGGCCGCGAAATCCAGTCGACCATCACTGTGCAGAAAGCGCATGCGCGTGAAGACATTGACGATGCAGCGCAGGCGCGGCGTGCCTTCGAGATCCTCCTGCCAGCGGTCCGGCGTATTGCCGTACATCTCGCCAAGAAAGCCTCGATAGTCGTCGCCCGCCAGCACGGCGTGCGCTTCGCGGGCATAACCGGCCGCCTGGTCCAGCGTCCAGCTCGGCAACACGCCAGCATGGCTCATTACCGTGCGACGATTGCCGACCAGCGCATCCACCATCAGCGGCTGACGACGCAGCCAGTCCAGCAGTTCCTCACGGTCCGGCGCCTCGAGAATCGGCCTCAGCGTATCGGAGCGCTTGTGACGGCTGAAGCCTTCGGCCACCGCCAGCAGGTGGAGGTCATGGTTGCCCAGCACCACCCGCGCATCATCGCCCAGCGACTTGACCAGACGCAGGCACTCCAGCGAACCCGGCCCGCGATTGACCAGGTCCCCCGCCAGCCACAGCACATCGCGCCCCGGCGTGAAATCGAGGCGCTGCAACAGAAGTTCGAACTCTTGATGGCAGCCCTGCAAATCGCCAATCGCCCACTGCGTCATGCCAACTCCCTGGCCGCCGAGGCGGCCTGACTTGCTGTCTTGAATACGAAATGCTGCATCACGCGGCCACCCTAGTGAACCTGATGCGGACCGGCGAGACGGAACGGTGCGATGGCGACCTCGAAGGTGCGCGCATGGGTCGCGTCACAGAAGGTATAGGCCCCCTGCATCACGCCGACCGGCATGTCGAGCACGGCGCGTGAGGTATAGCGGAAGCTCTCGCCGGGCGCGATCAGTGGCTGCTTGCCGACCACGCCCTTGCCACGCACTTCCTGCTCATCGCCGCTGCCCTGGGTGATCTTCCAGTAGCGCGCCAGCAGCTGCACGGTCTCATCCGTTCCGTTGTGCACGGTGATGGTGTAGCGGAACACGTGTCGGTTCTCGCTCGGACGACTCTCGTCGGCGCAGTACTCGGGTACGGCGTCGATACGGATGTCCGCCACGCTACTCATGCGTCGTGGTCGCTGGCGTTGCGGGCGTCGCCCTTGGCATCGTTCTCGGCATCGAGACGTTCGCCACTGTCACTATCACTATCACGATGACTATCACTGGCACTGTCGGCTGCCGGCGCACCATGGCCGACATTGCTGCGCGGACGCTTCTTCGGCGCCTTGTCGGCCTTGTCCACCGTCATGCCCTGCTCACTGAGATGGTTGCTGATCATCACCAGCTCAGCGACGGTCAGTGTCTGCGGACGACGCGAGGGGTCGATGCCCAGCGCGGTCAGCTGGTCGGCATCGATGCGGCCCTTGAAGTTGTTGCGCAGCGTCTTGCGGCGCTGGGAGAAGGCTTCGCGCACGATGACGGCGAGCAGCTTCTCATCCTTGGCCGGATGCGGCAGTTCATGGTGCGGCACCAGACGCACGATGGCGGAATCCACCTTCGGTGCCGGGAAGAAGGCGCTCGGCGGCACCAGGAACAGATTTTCCACCGCGCAGTAATACTGGGTCATCACCGACAGACGGCCCCAGTCGGTGCCACCCGGCTCGGCGGCCAGACGCTCGACGACTTCCTTCTGCAGCATGAAGTGCATGTCGGAGATCGCGCCGCGTGCTTCCAGCAGGTGGAAGATCAGCGGGGTGGAGATGTTGTATGGCAGGTTGCCGACCACGCGCAGCGCCGGGCCGTCACCGACCAGCTCCGGGAAGTCGAAGCGCAGGGCATCGCCTTCGTGGATCACGAAGTCCGGGTAGTTGAAGAACTGCACGCGCAGACCCGGGATGAGGTCACGGTCCAGCTCGATGACTTCCAACTTGCCTGCCGCTTCCAGCAACGGGCCGGTCAAGGCACCCTGCCCCGGACCGATCTCGACCAGGCGCTCGCCTTCCGCGGGACGAATGGCATTCACGATGCGAGAGATGACGCCAAGGTCCTGCAGAAAGTTCTGACCGAAACGCTTGCGAGCGCGATGCGCGGGGAAATGCTGGGACATGGGACTGACCTTCCTCCTGGGAATCCGTCGGGATTCCCGACAACAAGACGCCGCCATGGCCTGCAGGGACACAGGCAGACCGGGGCGGCGAGACCATCCTCGATGGTCGAATGACTGGGGTAGCGAGACGCCACACGGTGGCGCACGCCTGACGTGCCGCCATGCGGTCACGCCCGAGTGATGCGGGGATTATCTCAGGCTCGCGCGGCGGCTGCCATCTCGATGGCGACACGCACGGCCTGCAGCAGGCTGCCGACGTCGGCGCGCCCGCTGCCGGCAAGGTCCAGCGCCGTGCCGTGATCCACGGAGGTCCGCACGATCGGCAGGCCCAGCGTGATGTTGGCAGCCTCACCGAAGCCGGCATACTTGAGCACCGGCAGGCCCTGGTCGTGGTACATCGCCAGTACCGCATCCACGCCATCGAGATGTCGCGGCGTGAACAGGGTGTCGGCCGGCAGCGGGCCATCCAGCTGCATGCCGGTCGCGCGCAGGGCGTCGAGCGTCGGGGAGATCACCTCGATCTCCTCATGCCCCAGGTGCCCGCCCTCGCCGGCATGCGGGTTGAGCCCGCATACCGCGATGCGCGGTGCGGCACAGCCGAAGTAGCGCGTCAGGTCCTTGGCGAGGATCTTCATCACTCGCGTCAGCCCCTCGGGCGTGATGGCATCGGCCACCTCGCGCAGCGGCAGGTGCGTGGTGGCCAGCGCCACCCGCAGCCCGGGGCACGCCAGCATCATGACCACTTCCTCGACCCCGCAGACATCGCGCAGATATTCGGTGTGGCCGGTGAAGCTCGCATGCCCGGCTTCGATCACGGCGGCCTTGGACAGCGGCGCCGTCACCATCGCACTGGCATGGCCGGCCTGGCAGGCGGCGATGGCGACATCCAGCATCGCCAGCACATGATCGCCGTTGCGCGCATCGATCACGCCCGGCTCGCTGGGCACTGCGAGCGGCACCGGCCACAGTGCCAGCTCACCATTGCGGGCCGGCGGCAGCGGGTCGCCCGGCGACAACTCATGCACCACCAGCGGCAAGCCCAGCAGGCGAGCACGACTGACCAGCAAAGCGGGATCTGCCACGGCGACCAGCTGCGCGGGGAACGCTTCCGCCTGGCCGGCCAGCATGACCAGCAGCTCGGGGCCGATGCCCGCCGGCTCACCGGCGGTCAGGGCGATGATGTCGGGCGTAGTCTCTTCGGGACGATTCATGACGGCGTCTCGCTGCTCCACTCGGACTTACTGCTCATCGAGACGATTATCGACATAGGCCTCGGCACGCACCTGCTGCTGCCAGGCTTCGAGCTCATCATTGAGCTTGCGCTGGAACAGGGTCTTGCGCACCTTGTCACGCTGGCTGGAGTTGGTCACATCCTGCTGGCGACGCTCCTCGACTTCGATGATGTGGTAGCCGAAGCGGCTCTTGACCGGCTGGCTGATCTCGCCCACATCCAGGCCATTCATGGCCGTCTCGAAGGAGGAGACCGTCTGGCCCGGGCTGACCCAGCCCAGCTCGCCGCCCTTGAGAGAGCTGCCCTTGTCGTCGCTGAACTCCTGAGCCAGCGCGGCGAAGTCCTCGCCCCCCAGCAGGCGGCGGCGAATGGACTCGGCACGCTCAAGCGCCTGCTGATCGCTGAGGTTCGGGTTGGGCTGGATCAGGATGTGGCGTGCGCGCGTCTGGGAAATCAACGCCTTGCCCGCGCCACGCTTCTCGATCAGCTTGACGAGGTGATAGCCGCTGGCACTGCGCAGCGGCTCGGAGACCTGACCGGCCTGCATGCTCGGGATGACATCGGCGAACACCGTCGGCAGCTCACCGCCGGAACGCCAACCGAGATCGCCGCCGCTCAGCGCCTGACTACCGGCGGATTCGGCAGCAGCCAGCTGGGCGAAATCGGTGCCCTGCTCGATCTGCTGGCGCAGGCTGTCGGCCTTGGCGCGCGCGGCCTTGACCTGATCCGGCGTCGGCTCCTGGGGCAGTGCCACCAGCAGGTGGGCCAGATGGTACTGGACGTCGCTGCCGACATTCTGCTGATTGAGATAGCGATCTATCTCACGATCGGAGATCCGCACCCGGCTGGCGACGCTGCGCTGCTGGATCTGCTGCACCAGCAGCTCACGACGCACCTGATCGCGCACCTGGGCCAGTGACATGCCGTCCTGCTCGAGCTTGTCCGCGAAGGCTTCCAGGCTCATGCCGTTGTCCTTGGCGATGCCGCGCAGGGTGACGTTGAGCTGGGTGTCATCGATGCTGAGGTTGGCCTGCTCCGCCAACTGCAGCTGAATCTGCTCGTTGACCATACGATCAAGAACCTGGCGCTCCAGCACGTCACGCGGCGGCAGGTTGATGCCACGGCTCTGCAACTGCTGACTCGCCTGGGTGACGCGCTGCTCCATGTCGCTTTGCATGATGGCGTCCTTGTTGACCACGGCAACCACGCGGTCGAGCAACTCGGCGGCACCGGCCGGCAGACTCGCCAGCACAAATGCCAGCCCCAGCGGGGCAATCAGGGTCTTGCGCATCACATGTTCTCTCGGCGTAAAAATGTTGATGGCGCCGCCCTGCGGCGGCGCCTTGGCGTCATTCACGGCCTGACGCGGCGACTCAGAAGCCCGCGTTGCGATAGCCCGGTACAGCCTGCTCCAGGTAGCTGTCAGCACTCTGGCCAACGCCTCCCAAGCCCTTGAATTCAAAGGTCAGGAAGATGCCATTCTTCTCTTCGTCATCCGAGATGGTGTTGGCGGTGTCGTTGTCATCCTGCCATTCACGCCAGGTGACCTGCACGCCGTAGCAGCAATCGTTGTACTGCACGCCCAACACCTTCTCCAGTGAACGGGAATTGGTGCTGTCATACATGTAACGGCCCAGCAGCGACCAGCTCTCGCTCATCGGCGTCGCGAAGGAGAAATCCCACTCGTTGCGGGTATAGCCCAGCACGTCGTCCTCGTCCTCATCGTCGTAAGGCACGAAGCCTTCGATCTCACGATTGAAGCCAAAGTTCAGTACCGTGCCTTGTTCCGCACGATAACGCAGCGAGGTCTGGGCGCTTTCGGTCACGCCACGATCGAAATCCTGGAACACGGCCTGGGAGGCGGTCCACTGGTCGTTGAGCACCACATCGGCCTGGAAGACCACCGGCGAGCGGTCACGCGTCGCACGATAGTAGTCGGAGTAGCTGTCGAAGTCGGAGCGTGAGGTCTTGTCCGGATCACCGTCCATGTCGATGTTGCGGTCCGATAGATAGCTCGACTGGCCGACCCCCAGCTTGAGGCGTTCACGGCCGCTTTCATCGCTGATGAAGCGCGAAGACACGCCGTAGGAGACCTTGTTGGTATCGCCGACGCGGTCACCCCCGCTGAAGCGGTACGGAGACCACAGCTGATTCCAGCTGAAGGCGTCTTCCGAGGTGTCGAAGTCGGGCAGATCGGACTGGTCGACCTCCGGCACATAGGCGTAATAGAGGCGCGGTTCCAGTGTCTGGGTATAGCCATCGCCGAACCATTCGGTCTCGCGATCGAAGATCAGGCCGCTGTCCAGTGACAGCACCGGGATGGTGGCGGACGGGCTGGTGCTGCGGTCCGTCTCGCGGTCACCGTAATCCAGGCTGTATGACAGGCTGACCAGCTGGGCGCGCGGCTCGATGAAGCTCCAGCTCTGATCACTACGCCAGCCCAGTGCCGGCGCCAGACGCAGGCGCGAACCATTGGCAGCCTGGTCTTCGTCGATATCGGTATCCGTCTCATCGACATCACGCCAGAAGTAGGTCGCGTTGGAATTCCACTCTTCGTAGAAGCCGTTGGACTGACTCCAGCGACCATTCGCGGTCAGGCTCGGCAGACGGTAGAACGGCTTGTCATCGTTATCCAGCGGGTAGTCCATGCGCTGGTAGCCCTGCGCCTTGAACTGCAGGTCCCAGGCATCGCCGTGGTAATCGAGCTGTGCCAGACGCTCGAGGCTATCGGTTTCCGTTTCCCCGAAGTTGCGCCCGAAGTCGTCGAAATAATTGCCATCGGAGGCGGCACCGTACTTCAACTGGTAGTCGGTACGGGCGTCATAGCGGCCAGCATGCTGGTAGTTGATGTACCAGCGGTCCTCGCCGATCAGGTCTTCCTCGTCATCGTCGGGGTCGCTTCCGCCGTCGTCATCGGCGAGCCAGGCACCCTCGATGCTGCCTTCATCGCCACGCGGCAATAGATAGCGGAACTCGCCTTCCAGCATCTCGCCACGCTCGGAGATGTAACGCGGCGTGAGGGTGGCATCGTAATTGGGGGCCAGGTTCAGATAGATCGGCTGTGCGTAGTCGAAGCCGCTGGAGCTGGTGTAGCTGAACTGCGGCCACAGCAGGCCCGTGTGGCGACGGTCATCGACCGGGAAGCGCACGTAGGGCCAGTAGAAGACCGGCACGCCGCCCATTTCCATGCGCGCATGCTTGGCCGTCCCCCAGCCGGAGTCCTGATCGATGGTGATGTCGCTGCCGACCAGGCGCCACAGGCTGTTGCCCGGCTCGCAGGAGGTGAAGCTGGCATCCTTCAGGCGGTAGCGGCCATCCTCGAGACGCGCCAGCTGCACCGCATCGCCGCGCACATGCTGCTCGTGAAAGACGTAGTGGCCGTTGTCGACGCTGGCCGCATCGCTGTTGAGCGAGACCCGCGCATCGTCGCCACGCAGCAGGACTCCGGGCTGGCGATAGGTGACAGGGCCCTTGGCGGTGGCGGTGTCACGCGCCTCGTTGACGCTGATCTCGGGCGATTCCAGCTGGGAATCACCGCGGCGCAGCACCACCTCCCCCATCAGGGTGGCGACGCCATCGTTGCCGTAGTTGGCCTTGTCGGCCGAGGTCGTGACCTGCTCCGGCGTGTCGCCCGCCTCGATACGGTAGGCCGGCGTGACATAGCGCCCGGAGCACAGCTGGCCCTGCGGCACCTCATCATAGGGCTGCCAATCGAGCTGACTGGCTGACAGGGGCTCGGGCGGAGCGGCCTGTGCCATCAGAGGAGCGCCGGCGGCCAGTGGCGCCAGGGTCCACAACAGACGGAAAACCAGTGGCTTGAGCTGCCAGACCGGGCGGTCATCGCCCGATCGGGCTATCGATGCCTGCCGGGAATGAGCAGACAGAGAGTGAGTCGCGAAGCGACGCTGACGTCGCCCGGGAGCGGTCGTCGGCTTGCCCGGATGGGATGAATGGCTGCGCTGGGCCATGGCTGCTCTGTGTCCTTGGCTGGGGGAATCGGTATTATACAGGCCCAGCAACCGGCCTTCCTGCTTGCCGGTTCCGCCTGCCTTCTCGTCACCACACGACAGCATGCGGGGCCGCGGCACAGGCGTCAACTGACAGCCGGCCCCGCACACGCTGACAGGAGCCCAAGCCCCATGACATCCGACGCCCGCCGCCAGGCGCTGCACGCCTGGGCCGCCGCCCGCCACGACCTCACGCCAGAGGCCGTGCGCATGAGCGCCGTGGCTGACGACGCCAGCTTCCGCCGCTATTTCCGCCTGCACCTCGAGGAGCTCGACCCGGCCACGCCGGCGCGCATCCTGATGGACGCGCCGCCCGAGAAGGAAGACAGTCACGGCTTCGTCGCCATCGCCCGCCAATGGCGTGACGCCGGCCTGCCGCTGCCCGAGGTCTTCGCCTTCGACGAGTCACTCGGCTTCCTGGAGCTGGAAGACCTCGGCGACACCCCGCTGATGACCGCCCTGACCAGCACCGAGCACGCCGACCACTACTATGGCGAAGCCATCGGGCTGCTCGAGCAGCTGCATCAGCTGCCACCCGGCAACCTGCCTGCCTATGACGACGCCCGGCTGTCCGCCGAGCTGGAGCTGTTTCCGGATTGGTGTCTTGGCCAGCTTCTCGACATGCCGCATGACCGCCGCTACGCCGCCTGGGGCAAGCTGAGAGACCAATTGCTCGCGGCCGCCAGCGCGCAACCGGTGGTGAGCGTGCATCGCGACTTCCATGCCCAGAACCTGTTCCTGCATCAATCAGCATCCCAGGACCAGCCCCGGCTGTGGATCATCGACTTCCAGGACGCCGTCAGCGGCCCCGAGAACTACGACCTGATCTCGCTGCTGCGTGACCGTCACTGGCGATGGCCGGAACCCGCCATGGCGCGCTGGATCGAGCAGGCACGCCTGGCCGCCTTGCCACGCTACGCCGCCACCGGCTTGCCGGCACCAAGCCCGCTCGAGTACCGCCAGAGCGTCGAGCGCATGGGCGTGCAGCGCAATCTCAAGATTCTCGGCATCTTCGCGCGCCTGACGCTGCGGGACGCCAAACCCCGCTACCTGACGCTGATGCCGCGCTTCCTTGGCCACCTGCGCGAAGGCCTGGCCTTCTGCCCGGAACTGATCTCCTTCACCCACTGGCTGGATGAGGTACTGACGCCGGCACTGTCACTGCGCCTGGCCGAGGAATGCGAGGCCCGCGATCTGCGTCTCGTCAATGGCGAGCGCCCCGAGATCAACCTCGATGATTACGATGAGCTGGCGGCACTCGCCGATCGCGCCGCCCGCCTGCAGCGCAACGCGGCTGCCGCTACGGCGAAGAGCGCTGCGGCAAGTGGGGAAAGCAAGGAAAGCACTGCAAATGCCGATGACGAGCCAGGGAGCCACTGATGCGCGCGATGATTCTGGCGGCCGGTTTCGGCACGCGCATGCGCCCGCTGACCGACCATACCCCCAAGCCGTTGCTGGAAGTCGCCGGGCTGCCGTTGCTGGAGCACCACCTACTGCGTCTGGAAGCGATCGATGTGGACAAGGTCGTCATCAATGTCGGCCACCTGGCCGACAGGATTCTGAGCCACTTCGCCGCGAAGCCGAATGTCCAGGGCCAGCTCGAGGCTTGCTGGCAGGGGCGCAAGCGCTCCCTGACACTGATCTTCTCGCACGAGGAGACGCCACTGGAAACCGGCGGCGGCATCGCTCGCGCCCTGTCACTCTCCGGTGCGTTGACGCAGGACGCAGGCGATGACACGCCCTTCCTGCTGATCAATGGCGATGTCTGGTGCGACGTTGACCTCACGCTGCTGACCATCCAGGCGCTGGCGAGCCATTCACTGGCTCTACACGCCGACCAGCCGCAGGCGCTGGCGGGGCTGGTGCTGGTGGATAACCCGCCCCATCATCCCGAGGGCGACTTCCTGCTCACCCCGGCGGGGATTGTGAAGGATGAAACCCGCGACGAGAGTGACGAACAGGACGAGAAGGAAGAGCAAGATGAGCAGGACGAGCAGGCCGGCAGCCGCCTGACCTTCTCCGGCGTGTCGTGGCTGTCACCCCGCCTGATCCGCCGCGCCATCGCCGAGACACCGGCCTACCAGGGCCCTGACAGCGTCTTCAAATTGGCGCCGCTGCTGCGTGACGCCATGCAGCATGGCGAGGTGCGCGGCCTGCATCATCGCGGCGCCTGGATCGATGTCGGCACCCCACAGCGCCTGGCCGAGCTGGATGAGCTGCTGAGCCACGCCAGGGCCTGAGCCAGCGCGATATAAGCTCAGCGCTGGACGTTCCTCCGGGCACGCCGATGACAATGCTACCCTGTGCGCCATCGTGCTCACCGCGCCCTTGGCCTCCATAGCGCTCAGCCCGCATGACTCTCAGCCTCTATCGCTGTCGGCCCCTATGGCTGCTAGCGCCGGGCCGGTGGCGCATCAACGACTTATCAGAAGGAGAAGTTCCGACATGGCAATGAACGCCAGCATCAAATGGACCGATGGTCGCCAGTTCCTCGCCGAATCCGGCAGCGGCCACAGCGTGGTCATGGACGGCAATCCGGACAACGGCGGTCGTAACACTGGTCCGCGTCCGATGGAAATGCTGTTGATGGGTCTGGGCGGCTGCACCAGCTTCGATGTCATCCAGATTCTGGAAAAGGCCCGCCAGCAGATCACCGACTGTCACGCCGAACTGAGCGCCGAGCGCGCCGATAGCGTGCCGAGCGTGTTCACGAAGATTCACGTCAAGTTCGTGGTCACCGGTCGCAACCTCAAGGAATCCCAGGTCAAGCGTGCCGTCGAACTGTCCGCCGAGAAGTACTGCAGCGCCTCCCTGATGCTGAGCGCCGGGGGTGTCGAGATCACTCACTCCTACGAAGTCATCGACATCGCGGCCTGATCTCGCCTCGCCCTCCCGCCGCTCAAGGCCCCGCCGACGGCGGGAGGGAGCGCACCACTGACGACGACTCGCCTGGACCGGCGGGAATTGTCGCTGGCGTGTCAGCCCTGCCTGTGCATAATACGCCCCTCAAACCGGTCGTCTCACCGGTCATCTCGTGGCAAAGATGGCACGCAATGCTCCCTGTGAGTCATGCTGCCAGCGCCCGGGACGGACCTTTCGAGATGTCCTCTTCGGCCCGATGCCTGCCTCTACCCCATTGCAATGGCGCATCGGATGTCATACCACCCTCCCATCTCAAGGAGGCCTGGACGTGAGCGATCAACTCCGCCTTCACGGGTTCAACAACCTCACCAGTTCGTTGAGCTTCAATATCTACGACATCTGCTACGCGCAGACCGAAGAGCAGCGCACGGCGTATATCGATTATATCGATGAGCTCTACAATGCCGAGCGTCTTACCCAGATCCTCAAGGATGTCACCAACATCATCGGTGCCCACGTGCTGAACATCGCACGTCAGGACTACGAGCCGCATGGCGCCAGCGTGACCATCCTGATCGCCGAGCACGAGCTGGAAGAGCAGGACGCGTCCCAGACCGCGCCGGGCCCGGGCCCGTTGCCGGAAACGGTCGTCGGCCATCTGGACAAGTCTCACGTCACGGTGCACACCTATCCCGAGTCCCACCCGGACAACGGCATCAGCACCTTCCGTCTGGATATCGATGTCTCGACCTGTGGCATGATCAGCCCGCTGAAGGCGCTGAACTATCTGATCCACAGCTTCGATTCCGATATCGTGACCATGGACTACCGTGTGCGTGGCTTCACGCGCGACGTGGATGGCAAGAAACTGTTCATCGATCACGACATCACCTCCATCCAGGATTACCTGGCGGAAGACACCAAGCGTGCCTACCAGATGGTCGATGTGAACGTGTATCAAGAGAACATGTTCCACACCAAGATGCTGCTCAAGGACTTCGAACTGGACAACTACCTCTTCGGCACCTCGCGTCGCGAGCTGACCTTCGAGGAAGCCACCAACATCGAAGGCCGCCTGCGTCGTGAAATGCTCGAGATCTTCTACTCGCGCAACTTCGACTGATCACCGCCCGAGCCATGCGCGACCGCCACAGCGTATGTGTCCGCTTGGCTGAGGCCTGGTGACAGTCCGAAAAAAGCCCCCTGACACCTCACGGTATCAGGGGGCTTTCATTATCTGCCTGTCGGTTCAACGATCGCCGGCGGGGTCCTCCCTGTCTGGCGGAGCGGCATCTCTCAGGCGCTGTTCCATCTCCTCATTCACCTGGCGATGCAGCGCCTCGCGGTGGCGCTCGTGATCAGCCAGCGACTCTCCCCGCTCCTGCGCGACCTGATCCAGTCGTTCACGCAGCTCGCGCACTTCCGTCGTCAACTCGCTGATCTGATGATAGAGCGCCCGCGTCATGTCGCGCTGGGCACGCGCCGCTCGGGCCTCCTGCTCGCTGTCATCCTCGATGAAGATCGAGCTGATATAGGCGGCGAAACTCCCGAACAGCCCCACGCCCCCGACCATCAGCAGCACCGCCACCACGCGACCGAGCGTCGTGATGGGATAGTAGTCGCCATAGCCGACAGTGGTCACCGTCACCACCGCCCACCACAGCGCCTCCTCGGCGGTATTGATGGGGCTGTCGGGATTCGGTGTCTCCACCATCAGCATGGTCAGGGCGCCGAACACCACCAGCAGCACCGTAGCGGTGGCCGCCGAGGCGAAGACCCCCTCGGCCCGGTTGCGGAACAGCAGCTTCCAGATCATTTCCATCGACTTGATGGCGCGCAGCACCCGCAGCACCTGCACCACGCGAAACAGCCTCGCGCCCTGGAAGAGTCCCGCCGGGATACAGGCCAGCAGGTCGATCCAGCCCCACTTCATGTACTCACGTTTGCTCTTGGCACTGGCGAAGCGCTTGCAGAAATCGATGAAGAAGAACAGGCAGACCACGTAGTCCATGTACTCCAGCAGACGCTGGACCTGGGGTGACAACACAAAGACAAGGTCCACCACCATGGCGCCGATCACATAGATCGACAGCACCAGGATGAAAAGCTGAAAGGGCGTGACGCGTTCCTGCATCCGAAGACTCTCCGTGAATGGGGCTCTGGAAAGCCTACCCCATCCTCGACGCCCTGACAGTGTGAAGCCACCGCTGGCATGCGCCCGGGCACTCATATGTCCGATGGTTCATGCATCCCTGGGCTCATGCGTCCGGTGGTTCATGGATTTCTGGCCTCATGCACCCGCGCTCATCAAGCCTTGTTGCGCGACTCCTCGTCACTCGGGGGCTGGAAGGTGGACTGCTCGCTGATGTCCTCCCCACTGATGCGATTCAAAAGCTTGCGCAACTTGTGACGCTGCCTGCGTGATGACAGGCGATTGGAATCCCAGCGCTCCGGTACCAGCGCACATTCTCCATTGGCATCGTGCAGGCGGAAGGCACGCTCGACGCCGATCGGATGGTCCTCACTGCCGTAGATGCCGATGATTTGCAGCGTCAGGCGCTGGAATTCCAGCTGCTCATTGCTGGGCCAGTGACCGTCGAGCGAGATGCCATTGCGGCGCGCCATGCGCTCGATGACTTCAGAGAAAGTCCCGATATGCAGGAAGTCGCCCGAGCCCAGCGGCCCCTGACGCGTGGTATCGGAGATACGCCATTCACTGCTGCTGGAAGCCCCCTGCGCGGGCTGTTCGCTGTCGCCGTCCTGCTGGTTGTCCCCCTGCTCGTCACCTTCCTGATAGCTGCGTTCGAACTCGGTGACATCCATCAGCAGGCTGCCATGACTGGTATCCAGCCTGGCGATGATGTGCTCGATGAAGATCGACTCAGCACTCATGTTGCTGATGATGCACAGACTGTCGATCCCCTTGGACTTGCCGCGATTGATCAGCACTCGCGGGCGGCGCTGGCGCCGGAAGTTGTGATACAGCAGCTGCGCGTAGACCAGCCAGATGAAGAACGAGCCGACACTGGCAATCGCCGAGATGGTTTTCGAGTGATTCGCGATCCACTCCATCATGCTGACCTCCCCTGTCAACGTTGTCTGGTGCACCCTTTCTTGGGGACAGCGACAGGGGATTGCGAGCATTGATTTGGCGTTAAAACTCTTTGTTGCTGACCTGATCCTCGCCCAGCAGTGCCTGCCAGAGGGTAATCACCCGCTCACGGTGGGCGGCAATCACCGGGTGCTGCTCCAGTCGCATCAGGCTGCCGTGCTTCTCCAGCGCCAGGCGATGACTGACATCGCGATAGGCCAGATAGGCCTTGCGCAGCTCACCGGCCTGCTCGCCCGGCAGCTGTCCACAGGACTCGAGGGTTTCCAGCAGTCGCATGTTGTCGCTCCACTCAAGCAGAGCAGGCACCTGATGACTCAGCGCCAGCACGCAGTACTGGGCGAGAAATTCAATGTCGACGATGCCGCCGGCATCCTGCTTGAGATGGAACTGGCCGGCCTCGCGGTCCTTGGCGCTGCTGCCCAGGTGATCACGCATCTTGTGGCGCATGGCGATCACCTCCTGGCGCAGCGTCTTCTCGTCCCGCTGCTGACCAAGCACCTCACGGCGCACCTCCTCGAAAGCCAGCGCCAGCGCCGGGTCTCCCGCCACGGCCCGCGCGCGCACCAGCGCCTGATGCTCCCAGGTCCAGGCTTGGGTGAGCTGATAGTCCCGGAAGGCCGCCAGACTCGAGACCAGCAGCCCCGAATTGCCCGACGGGCGCAGGCGCATGTCGACCTCGTAGAGCGCACCGGCCGGCGTCACCGCCGTCAGCAGATGGATGATGCGCTGCCCCAGGCGCGTGAAGAACAGCGGGTTGTCCAGCGGCCGCGGGCCATCCGTCTGGCCCTTGCTGGCCGCATCATGCAGGAAGACGAGATCCAGGTCCGAGCCATAGCCCAGCTCGATGCCGCCCAGCTTGCCGTAGCCGACGATCACGAAGCTGCCACTCAGGCTGTCGCCGGTGATCGGCTGGCCATCGCGCCCGATGGGGAAGCCATGCTTGCGGGTCAGGGTCTTCCACGCCATCGCCAGCACCTGTTCCAGCACCACCTCGGCGATGAAGGTCAGATAGTCGCTGACCTTCATCAGCGGGCGGGCACCGGCGATATCGGAGGCCGCCACGTG
Organism: Cobetia sp. LC6; assembly: GCF_030264805.1. Lineage (NCBI taxonomy): Bacteria > Pseudomonadati > Pseudomonadota > Gammaproteobacteria > Oceanospirillales > Halomonadaceae > Cobetia > Cobetia sp. LC6. The sequence continues at coordinate 44,590 of NZ_JASSPL010000006.1, forward strand.
CAGCACCTGGGCATGGCGGAACACTCGCAAGGCCTCGAGCAGCGCTTCTTCATCATCTTCGGGGATGCGCGACAGCGCGGTGCGCAGCTCATCGGCGAGGCGCGTCTTGTCGGCGGGAGAATAAAGATTATGCGGGTGCAGCAGCTCGTCGAGCAGCACCGGATAGCGCGCCAGCTGTTCGGCAATCCAGGGGCTTGCCGCACACAGGCGCATCAACTGCGCCAGCGCATCCGGGTTCTCGCGCAGCAGCGCCAGATAGGCCGTTCGGCGCAGTACCGCCTCGATCAGCGGCAAGACGCGCTCCAGCACAAGGCTGGCATCGTGCTCGCCGGGCTTCTCGGGGTCACCCGCCGCCGAGCCCAGCGCCTGCAGCAATGGCGGCATCAGCGCATCGAGGCGATCAAAGCCGATGCGCTGCATGCCCTGCACCGCACGCGACCGCCGCAGGCTATCGAGACGGCGGAAACTCTCAGCCGCACTCTTGAAGCCGCTCTCGGCGAGCAGTGCCTCGCCCTCCTCCGTCGTCAGCTCGCCGCGCCATAGCGCTCGCCATTCATCCAGCGCCTGCTGGCCTTCGCCCTGCTCGGCCTCGTCGTCTTCCGGCACGGCGATCACGTTGTCGAAGTGATGGCGGATGCGCATACGCACCTCTTCCAGGCGCGCGGTGAGTGCCTCCCAATCGGGCAGTTTCATGGCCAGCGCGAGACGCTCGCGGCCCAGCGGATCCAGCGGCAATGTCTGGGTCTGGCGGTCGGCCTGGGCCTGCAGGGCATGTTCAAGATCGCGCAGGAAGACGTAATCCGGCACCAGCTCATCCACGACCGCCTGCGGCAGCAAGCCCAGAGCTGGCAGGCGCGCAAAGGCCTGCTTGAGCGAGGTGACCTGCAATTCCGACTCACGCCCGCCCCGAATCAGCTGGAAGGCCTGGGCGACGAACTCCACCTCGCGAATGCCGCCGGAGCCGAGCTTGATGTTGTCGGACAGCCCGCGCCGTTTGACCTCGCGATTGATCATCGCCTTCATCTCGCGCAGCGACTCGATGGCACCGAAATCCAGATACTTGCGATAGACGAAGGGACGCAGGTGCGCGATCAGGCGCTCGCCGGCAGCGACGCTACCTGCCACCGGGCGCGCCTTGAGCATCGCGTAACGCTCCCATTCGCGGCCCTGATCCTGATAGTAGCTGGCCAGCATCGAGAAACTGCCGACCAGAGGCCCGCCGTCCCCCAGCGGACGCAGCCGCATGTCGACGCGGAACACGAAGCCATCGGCGGTCATCGCGTCCAGCGCGGCAATCAGCTTCTGGCCGAGACGCGTGAAATATTCCTGATGATCCAGAGACTTGCGGCCGCCAGACGTCTCGCCCTTGTCGGGGAAGGCGAAGATCAGGTCGATATCGGAGGAGAGGTTGAGCTCGCCGGCGCCCAGCTTGCCCATGCCGAGCACCACCAGCCGCTGCGGCTCACCGAAGCGGTCCGGCGCGGGGCGGCCGTAACGCGGCTCGAGCGACGCTTCCAACCAGCCAAGCGCGCCTTCGAGGGTGACTTCGGCGAGGTGCGAGACCGCCGCCGCGGTCTGCCACATGTCGGCGCCGTTGAGATCACGCCACACGATGCCCAGCATGCGCAGCTGGCGGAAACGCCGCAGCACCTGCTGCATCGTCTTCTCGTCTTCGGCACTGGCGAGACCGGCGGCGAGGCGCTCAGTGAGCTGGGCGACCGGCAAGGCACGCTCCAGCTCGCCGCTCTCGAGCAGCTCGGACAGCAATTCAGGGCGACGGCACAGCGTCTCCAGCGCGAAGTCGGACAGCGTGATCAGACGTCCAAGCTGGCTGCGCTGACGCTCATCGAGGGCCAGAAAGGTCGCCAGCGGAGAGCTGTCATCGCCACGCATCTCGCTGAGATTCTCAGCCTGGGTCAGGCTCTCTTCGAGACGCTCCTGCGCGGCGTGCAGGGCGCTCTCGAGCGTGGCACGGCTGTCAGCCGACTGCTCGGCCAGCAGCGATGACGGCGCAAGGAAATCAGCGGGCAACAGTGGGCGGGACTGCGCGGGGGATGGCTGGGGCATGGTCGTCTCCTTCAATCCAGCCCTCAGCATAACGGAGGCCGCAGTCACATGACACGGCCCTGCCCGCTGCCCCTTCCATTGATGAGACCAGGGCGAGGACGTTCAGCCGAACAGCTTGTCGTAGAGCAAGGTGCCCCAGGTCAGCCCGGCGAATATCAGGCTGATCATCACCGCCGCCGAACCCATGTCCTTGGCGCGCCCGGACAGTTCATGGAATTCCGGGCCGATGCGGTCAATCGCGGACTCCACCGCCGAGTTGAGCAGTTCGACCATCAGCACGATCAGCGTGGAGCCGACCAGCAGCAGCCATTCGACATGCGAATCACCGATCCACCAGGCAAACGGCAGCAGCAAGGCGCACAGCACGATCTCCTGGCGGAAGGCCTCTTCGTTGCTCCAGGCGGCCTTGAGGCCCTTTAGCGAGTAACGCGCGGAATGCTTGAGGTGGGTCAAGCCGGTATGCCGTGATTTCATCTTCGGGTCTCGTACAGAAGCAGCACGGGGGCTGCAAAGGCCGATCTTTCAATCGGACGACGTCTGCCAGCAACACGCCTCGGGAAAGCTCGCAGTACACCGGCCAGCGACAGCGCAGCGCTGCCTGCGCGAATTTCACGACCAAAGGCTACCCGAGACCTCATCGACGGGCGTGCTCTAATACCGCCAGGCGCTCGATGACGGCGGCGATGATAGCAAAGCACGCGCTGAAGCGGCATTGCCGATCCCGTCCTCCAACAACAACAAATCAACGCCGGGAACTGCCCATGCCTTCGCTATCACACGACACACGCCAGACGCTCAGCCGCGGACTGGCGCGCAACTTCCTCGGCCAGTCGCCACGCTGGTACAAGCAGCTGATGTGCCTGTTTCTGATCACCAACCCACTACTGCTGTGGTTCAGCGGCCCGCAAGGTGGCGTGATCGTCGGCTGGCTGCTGCTGGGGGAATTCATCTTCACGCTGGCGATGGCGCTCAAGTGCTATCCCCTCCAGCCGGGCGGTCTGCTGGCACTGGAGGCCGTCGTCATCGGCATGGCCTCACCGGATGCCATCATGCAGGAGATGGAGCGCAACCTGCCGGTGATCCTGCTGCTGATGTTCATGGTGGCCGGCATCTACTTCATGAAGCCGCTGCTGCTGTATGCCTTCACCAAGATCATCCTCGGCGTGCGCTCCAAGACATGGCTGTCGCTGATGTTCTGTCTCTCCAGCGCCCTGCTGTCCGCCTTTCTCGATGCCTTGACGGTGACGGCGGTCATCATCGGCATCGCGGTGGGCTTCTACTCCGTCTACCACAAGGTGGCCTCGGGCAAGCATTTCGATACCCAGCATGACCATGCCAACGATGTCAGCGTCGAGGCCGTGCACAGTGAAGACCTCGAGGATTTCCGCGGCTTTCTGCGCTCGCTGCTGATGCATGGCGCGGTGGGAACCGCGCTGGGAGGCGTCAGCACCATGATCGGCGAGCCGCAGAACCTGGTGATCGCCAAGGCCGCTGAATGGGACTTCATCGACTTCTTCCTCGCCATGGCGCCGGTCACCGTGCCGACCTTCTTCGCCGGCCTCGCCCTGTGTGTGCTGCTTGAGCGTGGCCGCTGGTTCGGCTACGGCCAGCGACTGCCCGCCAGCGTGCGACGAATTCTCGAGGATTATGATCATCATCAGGATGCACGGCGCACGCCGCGGGAACGCGCCGCGCTGATCGTGCAGGCCGTGGTGGCCGTGCTGCTGGTACTGGCGCTGGCACTGCACATGGCAGAGGTCGGGCTGATCGGGCTGGCGGTGATCATTCTGCTGACCGCCGGCAACGGCATCACCGATGAGCACCAGATCGGCCGCGCCTTCCAGGAATCACTGCCCTTCACCTCGCTGCTGGTGGTGTTCTTCACCATCGTCGCGGTCATCCACGAGCAGCATCTGTTCCAGCCATTCATCCAGTGGGTACTCAGTCTACCCATCGAGGAGCAGGCCGGTGCACTGTTCCTGGCCAATGGGCTGCTCTCGGCCATCTCGGACAATGTCTTCGTGGCCACGGTGTACATCACCCAGGTCAAGAACGAGTTCGTGGCCGGCAATATCAGCCGCAAGCACTTTCATGCGCTGGCGGTCGCGGTGAACACCGGCACCAACCTGCCCAGCGTTGCGACCCCCAATGGCCAGGCGGCGTTCCTGTTCCTGCTCACCTCCGCCATCGCGCCGCTGGTCAGGCTTTCCTACGGGCGCATGGTATGGATGGCATTACCCTACACGGTGCTGATGACGCTGGTCGGGCTGGCCACCGTGCGCAGCTTCATCTAGCCAGCGTCTTGACGAGAACCTTGATGAGAGGCCTGACGAGAGCCTTCCGCCAGCGCCTCCTGTTACCGGGGCCAACCGCACACCCGGCTGGCCCCGGTTGCGTCAGTCTCATCCCAATGTCGATATCGCGAGACTTCCCCACAGCGTCGCTTGCAGGCACTGTGAGGTGACGCGTCTCGATCAGACGCCGTGACACCCTTCAAGCAGGAAGACCGCCAACACCAACGCCATCCACAAGGAGACAGCCATGTCCCGCGCACTGATGCTGCACGAAGAGACACCTCGCGCCCGAGTCGTCGACCTCTCCGATGATCAGCTACCTGACCTGCCCGTCACGGTGGCCATCGAGCGTTCAGGGCTCAACTACAAGGACGCACTGGCCATCACTGGCCGTGGCAAGATCGTCCGCGAGCTGCCCTTCGTGCCGGGCATCGATTTCGCGGGACGCGTCGAAGCCTCCGACTCGCCGGACTATCAGCCGGGCGATGAGGTCATCCTGACCGGCTGGGGCGTGGGCGAGCGCCATTGGGGTGGTCTGGCCGAGCGCATGCGCGTCAAGCCCGAGTGGCTGGTCAAGCGCCCTGCCAATCTGAGCGCCGAGCAGGCCATGGCCTTCGGCACCGCCGGTTTGACTGCCATGCTGTGCGTGATGCGCCTCGAGGAGGCCGGCCTGACGCCCGAGCAGGGCCCGGCGATCGTCACCGGCGCCACCGGCGGGGTCGGCAGCTGGGCCGTGCAGATGCTGGCCAAGCAAGGCTTCGAGGTTCACGCGGTCAGCGGCAAGGCCGAGCAGCGCGAATGGCTCGAGTCACTGGGCGCGAGCGAAGTCCATCTGCGCAGTGATTTCGAGGACAAGGGCCGCCCACTGGAAAAGAGCCGCTGGGCAGGCGCCGTGGATACTGCCGGTGGCCAGGTGCTGGCCAATCTGCTGGCGCAGATGAATTACGATGGCAAGGTGGCGGCCGTGGGCCTCGCGGCGGGCGCCGACCTGCCCACCAGCGTGATGCCGTTCATCCTGCGCGGCGTCTCGTTGCTGGGCGTCGATAGCGTCATGATCAATGCCGAACGTCGTCGAAAGGTCTGGCAGCGTCTGGCCGACCTGCCGGATGAGATGCACGCCCAGATGCAGCTCGAGACGGTCGGTCTGGAAGGCCTGGCCGAGCGCGCCGAGGCGATGATCGACGGACGCGTCAGCGGTCGCGTGCTGCTCGACCCGACGCGCTGAAGACACTCGACGCACGACTCGCGACGGAAAATTTGTCCTCGCAGCGCCAAGAACGCTTCAAGTCCTTGATTGTTGCGGTGCAATAGCGATTTTGGCGTTAGCCAATGCCCTCACACAACGCTATGCTCTTGTTATCTCGTTGCGCCCTGTCGAGCGTCCCGAGTGCCCTCCCCTCAGCCATGCCGGGCGTGTGGAGGACCACCCCGCCTTCGGGCGGGGTTTTTTGTGTCTGTCATTCAGGCCATGAACACGAAAGCCCCGCCGATTGGCGGGGCTTTCGTGTCATGCGCTCGAGATCAGGAGCTCAGTTGCGCTCGATCATCGCGGTCAGGTCCTCGGCGACCGGATCCAGCACCTGCGGCCAGGACAGATAAGGCACCGCCGCCCGACCGTTGACCATCACCGCGAAGGCACCCCAGCGGCCACTTTGCGTGCGGAAGTATCCCGAGATGGCGCGCACCGGCACCGGGTTGTTGAGCGTGCCTGTCTTGACCATCACGTGATTGCGGAAGGTCTCGCTGCCACGGCGGATGAAGCGCATCGGGCCATTGACCGGTGCCTGCAGGCCCGCCACGAAGGTGGGGAACAGCGCCGGGCGGTGATACATGCTGTCGAGCAACGCCACCAGCCCACTGACGCTGGTGCGGTTCTGGGAAGTCAGGCCGCTGCCGGAATACATCGTCAGCGGGCCGTGCCCGGGAATCGCGCTGGCGAAGGTTTCAAGCTTGGCACCGCCCTGACGCAAGGTGGCCTGACTGCCGCCGACCAGCGCCAGCGTCAGCTGGTCCGCCATGAAGTTGTTGGAGTAGTTGAGCATGCGCGTCAGCAACTCCTGCATCGGCTTGCCTTCGACGCTACCGAGCTGCGCGGCGCTGGAGGGCGGCGCCGTCGAGGTGATATCCACCCCGCCGGTCACCGTGATCCCGGCGCGCGCCAGGATGTCGCGCATCAGCTCACCGGTGTACAGCGCAGGATTGGAGACGGCGCGGTAGATACTGCGCGGCTGGCTGTCGGCGGCAATGGTGCCGGTGACGACCAGCGTATCGCGACCGTTACTGGTGGTACGGCGGGCATTGATGGCGCTCTTGCCCCCCGCGCCGACCGTAGTGACCTGGTTATCGAAGATCTCGGTGGGCTGGGTGGTATCGCAGCTGGCCAGTCGCGCCGGCGCCTGACTGCCCGCACCCGGCATCACCTTCACGCACCAGCTGGCATAGTTGCTGGCCGCGGACGACAGCAGCGCATCATAGGCGTTGCTGGAACGCCGCGAGGCATTGCAGCGATCGGTACTGATGCAGGGCACCGGCCCGAAACGCCACTGACTGATCAAAAGGCGCCCTTCGACACGGCGGATGCCCCGAAAGCGCAGCTCCTCGGTCAGCCGCCACAGCTCTTCGCTGGTCAGCGCCGGGTCGCCGCTGCCCTCGAGCACCAGGTCACCGGTCAAGACACCGCCGCTGATCGTGCCCGTACTGCGCAGACGCGTGGAGAAACGATACTGCGGACCGAAACGGTCCAGCGCCGCACCGGCGATATAGAGTTTGGACAGCGAAGCCGGCGTCAGTTGCTGGTCGGGATTGACCGAGGCCAGCGTCTCGCCGGTATCGAGCATGCGCGCCTGGGCACTGACGATGAAGCCCTTGTCAGTCAGCCGCGTCAGATTGTCAAAGCCCGCCGCCTGCGCCGGGCCCGCCACGACAAGGGTCGCACCGGCCGCCATGGCCAGTCGGCGCAGCGAGCGCGTGAAACGCAGCGACTTGCCCGCTGCTGCGGGGCGCGCCGCCTTCAGCAAAGGCAGCAGGGGAGAGAGTCGGGAGGGTCGCGCAGAGGTCGGTGCAGTGCGAAATAGGGGCATGAGGCATCCAGTGACGTCGTCGGTGAGCATCCATGTCACAGCCGGGAGGCGCCGTGATGCCCCTAGCTTAATGAGGACTGGCGCTGGAAAACAGATGCAGGACGGCGACACCGCCCACGATCATCGCCAACCCCAGGATGGCCGGCAGATCCGGCATCTCGCGATAGACCACCGCACCGAAGACGGTGACCAGCACGATGCCGAGCCCGGACCATACCGCATAGGTCACACCCAGCGGCAGATCACGCAGTACCAGCGTCAGGAAATAGAAGGCGATGCCGTAGCCCACCACCACGATCATGCTGGGGCCGAGTCGTGAAAAGGACTCGGAGGCCTTGAGCGCACTGGTCGCGATGACCTCTGCCAGTATGGCCACTGCCAGGAAGACATAACTCATCGAATCACCTCGTATTGTGGTGGACCAGCTGCTGCTCGCGCGCGGCCTTGCGCGCCAGCAGACGGCGCATCACGGCATCGAACAGCGGATTGAAGATCATGGCCCAGACCAGGAAAAAGGCAACGAAGCCGAGATCCAGCAGGAGTGCCTGCCACAGCCCGAGGTCGAGCCAGGCAGCCACGATGAAGACGGTCACCAGTACCAGGCCGAGTTCGAAGCCGAGTGCCTGAGCGATGCGCTGGGCCACGCTGCGCTGGCGGGTCGGTACCCAGCGGTCGAACATCCAGTTCCAGACCGTACTCCAGATCACCGCCAGTGTGGACATCACCACCGCCAGGCTGCCCATGCTCGCCAGGTCGTGCCCCGTGACCAGTGCCGACAGCGGCGCCACGAGCAGGATACCGACCAATTCCAGCAGTCCTGCCTGGGCCAGACGTTCTTTCTTGGAACGCATGTCATACCTCCTCTCGATCACCGCGTGTGATGCCGGATGGGCGGAACGACGCGGATGGAGGAGGCATTCTAGAGAGATACAAGATGGTTTAAAGTTGGCATCCATCTATTATTCAGATGGATCAAGGCGCGAGGCGAGGCAATGAACTGGACCCTGGAGAAACTGCAGACACTGCGCTGCGTGGCGGAGACGGGCTCGTTCTCGGCGGCGGCGCGGCGTCTGGGGCGCGCGCAATCCGCAGTCAGCACCGCCATCGCCAATCTGGAACTGGACCTGGGCTGCGAGCTGTTCGATCGCCGCCCTCGCACGCCGGTGCTGACGCCCGCGGGCAAGGCCATGCTGCACGAAGCCAACAGCGTGCTGATGCAATGCCAGCGCCTGGAGGCACGCGCTCGCACCCTCAGCCAGGGGCTGGAAGCCAGCCTGACGTTGGCGATCGATGAGGCGCTGGTAGAAATGCCGCCGGTGATGGCGGTACTGGAAAAGATGGCGGTGCAATACCCGACGCTGACGCTGAATCTGCTCAATGGCGCGCAGGATGAGGTGGCCCGCTGGGTGGAGCAGCACCAGGCCAATCTCGGCATCCTGTTCTATCAGCCACTGGGTGTCATGGCGCTGGAGCGCGAGGCGCTGGGGCGACTGGAGCAGGTGCTGATCGTGGCACGCAACCATCCGCTGGCGCAGCTTGAGAGCCCGACCCACAGCGACCTGGCGGATCACCGCCAGCTGATGATCGGTCAACGCCAGCAACTGGAACCCGGCCACGAGGGGCCACGCTCACAGCGCTTCTGGCAGCTCAACAGCTTCTATGCGATGGCTGAGCTGACGACGCGCGGACTGGGCTGGGCGCAGGTTCCGCGCCATATCGCCCACTACCCGCCCTTCCAGCAGCGTTTGAAGATTCTGGACTTGAGCGCGCTGGGCGCCACCGCCGACATCGATATCGAACTGATCGCGCGCCGCGACAGCCCTCGTGGCCCCGCGGCAAGCTGGCTGCGCCAGTCACTGCGCGACACCTTCCACAACAGCCACGCCGCTATCGCCAACCAGAATCTGCCACCGGCGTGATTCACGTCAGACCTGCAGCGGGTAGCGCTCGGGTGTGTGTTCAAGCTGGCACTCGAGTCGCCACAGCGCCTGGCCAGACTCGTGATACTTGCGCTCGAAGTGCGTCAGATAATCACCCTGCGGCTCGAAGGCGTGGGCCGTCACCTCGACACCGGTAGCATGCCCGATGGCCTGGGCGAATTCCCGGGCGTAGATCTCCCAGTTGGTGCGCAGCTCAAGCTGACCTCCCAGCGCCATGATGATCGGGAATACCGGGTGGCCCTGCCAGCGCATCTTGAGGTGGCGCGCCTTGGGATAAGGATTGGGATAGAGCAGGGTGTGATGCGCAGGTGCCCAGCCCGCGGCGAGCGCCAGACGCCAGAAGTCGACGAGGTCTGCCCGCACCAGCAGGGCGTTGTCCGGCAGCTCGCCATGCTTGCGACTGAGACGGTCTTCGCTTCGGTCCACACCGATGACAGCATGGTCCGGGTGCGCCAGTGCCAGTTGACGCGTCGACCGCCCGACGCCGCAGCCACTGTCCAGCCACAGGGGTCTGCCCTGAGCCGACAACCACCGTTGCGCTTGCAGGAACGCTTCGCGGGTATGTTCCGCCACGGGTTTGCGCAGCGGATGCGCCATCGCACGGCGCACGCGACGCTCGATATCCTCGTGGGGGCCGGTCTGGGGAGAATCGATCTGGCGGGAGTTGGCGTACATCAGCAGTTCCGATAGCAACGGGCAGGAAAATCACGCGCGGAGTCTAGCAGATGCGCCTGCATCGGGCTGCGCCATATGGCGCACAGCCCATCCGGGGCCGGCGGTGCAGAAAGGCCTGGGCACAAAAAAAGGCGCCTGCCTCGCGGCACGCGCCTACACCAACTCAAACAGCCAAGACAGAATGTCAGCTTGTTTCTCGAAAATCAAACAAACGTTTAACCACGATCACTCCATGCCATGACAAGTACAAAAACAGGCCAGAGGGTCTCGCACTGAGCGCAGAGATATCGCACAGTGTTCGCAGCAAGCGCTCGCTGGCGCGCCCGCGTAGAGGCAGGGGTGCATGACGCCTGTATTGAGGGGGTGTTATCATCCGCCCATCATTTGGACGAATATCCGCAGAGGTATCGCCCAGACCAACGACTCACAGTATTTTTACGAGGAAAGCGGCTTGTCACACTTACCGGTGATCGTCGGCATGGGCGGCGTCAATGCCGCCGGCAGAACTTCGGGCCATCAGGCGTTCCGACGCACGGTGCTCGACTCCCTGCCGGAGACAGACCGTCAAGAGACCCTGCTGGGGCTCGCGTCGCTCATGAACCTCGCCCGCTGCGATGATCAGGGCCAGTGGTTCGATGCCGAAGGCCAACCCGCCGAGGCTCAGGCACTCGCGGAGCGCCTGGCGGACCAGGTGCTGTCCCACACCCTGATTCGTCGCATTGAAGACGAGCGCTTCAACGCGACCGGCATTCCTGCCAATCGTCAGTCAAAGCTGACGCTGGGCCAGGACTTGACCTTCACGCTGCGCAGCCGCCAGCTGCCGGAACAGCCGCCCGCTGACTGGCAGATCCGCGAGCTGGACAACCGTCATGTCGAAGTCACGGTACCGGCCGGCGAATTCGAGGTTCTGCTGCCCGATCATCGTCAGGCGCTGGTGCGCGCCGCGGGTCAGCTGCCCAGCGGCTTCGCGCCAGAACAGCTCTATCGCAGCGTGCATCACCCGCGCGGCCTGTCGATGACCATCTTCGGCGCCAGCGACTGCCTCGGCGACAGCGGCCTGGACTGGGATGCGCTGCGCGATAGCCTCGATCCGGACGATATCGCCGTCTACGCCGGCAACTCCATCGGCCAGATGGATGCCGAAGGCTGGGGCGGACTGATGAAGTCATTCGTGGCCGGCGAGCGCGCCACTTCCAAGCAGATGCCACTGGGCTATGCCCAGATGCCCGCCGACTTCCTCAATGCCTATGTGCTGGGCAATGTCGGCGGCGCCGGTGCAGCGATGGGCGCCTGTGCCAGCTTCCTCTACAACCTGAAGCTGGGCCTGAACGACATCCGCAGCGGCCGTCGCCGCGTGGTGATGGTCGGCACCGCCGATGCGCCGATCACGCCGGAAGTCATCGAGGGCTTCCGCAGCATGGGGGCTCTGGCCGATGACGAGAGCCTCAAGGCCCTCGACGCGCTGGAAGTGCTCACCGACAGCGATTACCAGAAGGCCTGTCGCCCGTTCGCGCGCAACTGTGGCTTCACCATCGCGGAAGCGACCCAGTTCGTGATCCTGATGGCGGATGATCTGGCGCTGGACACCGGCGCTCGCATCATCGGCAGCGTGCCGGACGTGTTCGTCAATGCAGACGGCTGGAAGCGCTCCATCTCGGCACCCGGCGTCGGCAACTACATCACCCTGAGCAAGGCGGTAGCGCTGGCGCGCGATATCGTCGGCGATGAAGGCGTGCGCCAGCGCAGCTTCGTGCACGCACATGCCACCTCCACGCCGAAGAACCGCACCACCGAATCCCATGTGCTCAATGAAGTGGCTCGCGCCAACGACATCCAGTCCTGGCCTGTGGTGGCGGTAAAATCCTTCGTCGGCCACAGCCAGGGCAGCGCCGCGGGCGATCAGGCGGTATCGGCGCTCGGCAGCATGGCGACCGGCATCCTGCCAGGTATCCCGACGCTGGATGCCATCGCCGATGACGTGCATCACAGCCATCTCGACATTCGCCGCGAGGCGCGCGAGTTCACCGCAGATGTCGCCTTCATCAATGCCAAGGGCTTCGGTGGCAACAACGCCAGTGGCGTGGTGCTGTCGGCAGATGTCACGCTGAAGTTGCTGGCGGCGCGACACGGTGAGGAGGCATTGGCTGCCTGGCGTGAGCGCAGTGATCTCTGCGAGCAGCGGCGTGCTGACTATCTGGACAAGGCACAGCGCGGCGAATTCACGCCGACCTATCGCTTCGGTGAAGGTGTGCTCGAAGGTCCGGAGCTGGAGATCACGGATCGCGAGATCCGTATCCCCGGCTATGCGAAGCCCGTCTCGCTCAAGGTCGACAACCCCTTCGGTTCGCTGTAAGCCAGGCTCGCTGCAAGACCGGTTGGCTACCCCTCCCGGGTTGCGCACTCGGTGACGAATCCCCTCGCGCGACTGGCAAGCCGCGCGAGGGGTTCTACACTCGGCGTACCAGGGGAGCCGGCGGCGCGACAGGCACTGCGCCCCGGCCTTCTGCGGCTCCTCATCCTTCGTCGTCCACTGCAGCCGGTCACCAGGCTGACCCGCTGCCGACAGAGCTCGAGTTCGTCATGCCCAAGAACATCGCCGTCTATCCCGGCACCTTCGACCCGATCACCAATGGCCATACCGACCTGATCGAGCGCGGCGCCCGCCTGTTCGACAAGGTAGTGGTGGCGGTGGCTTACAGCCCCAGCAAACGCCCTGCCCTGCCGCTGGAGATGCGCATCGATCTGGCACGCCGGATTCTGGCGCATCTCGACAATGTCGAGGTCATCGGTTTCAGCTGCCTGCTGACAGAGCTGCTTGAGCAGCAGAATGCGCGTATCATTCTGCGCGGCCTGCGTGCGGTCTCCGACTTCGAGTACGAACTGCAGCTGGCCAACATGAACCGGGCCCAGGCTCCGCACGTCGATAGCCTGTTCCTGACCCCGGAATTACAGAACTCCTACATTTCATCGACCATCGTGCGCGAGATATCGCGTCATGGCGGTGATGTGTCGCGTCTGGTGCATCCGCTGGTGGCCGAGACCCTCGCCCGGCATTTCACCGCTACCGACGACGACACAGCCACAAGCTGAGGACAGCATCATGGCCCTGATCATCACTGATGAGTGCATCAACTGCGACGTCTGCGAGCCGGAATGTCCCAATGGGGCCATCTCGCCGGGGGAAGAGATCTACGTCATCGACCCGGACCTGTGCACCGAATGCGTCGGACACTTCGATGAGCCGCAATGTCAGCAGGTCTGCCCTGTCGACTGCATCCCGCTCGACCCGGCCAACAAGGAAAGCCGGGAAGAGCTGATGGACAAGTACCACATCATCACGGCCGCACTCGGCAACTGATTGCCGCCTGCTCCGACAGCCGTCATGACGATGACATGGCCTGTACTGCGCCACATCCGTCGTGACGGCTGCTGCCTGCTTCCTCTTGCCTTCTCCGCAAGCCTTTTTCAAGCGCTCCCCGATAGCCTTTCCTGCAAGCTCCTTTTCTCAAGCCCTTTCCTCAAGCTCGGCCCTGACAGGCGCTTCAGCGCCTGCCCCCCAACGCGGCGCCTCTTGCCGCGAGAAACCAGCGGGTAACGAAACCGACTGGCAAAGACGTCGACCAGCGACACTCTTCGCCCTCGATCACGATCTCCCGCGACGCGCTGCCTGTCATTGCCTGCTCCCGCCAGTCCCACTGCTGAGATGGCCAGACAACGTCATGGTCGTCAGCTTGCGCTCCGCCCCCTGCCTAAACGGCTACGCAATCAATACCAAACGCTACACCAGGTTATTTTCTGTTAGGATAATGTAAACAAACTATTCTACCCTGTAGTGATAAAGTCACCGATCGCCCCCTTTCACGCGCACGGATTGCCCATGTCCTCTCGCTCTCTTTCTACCGTTTTCAAGCGCCCCTTCCCGGGGACACGCACACAGCTGCCTAATGCCGGCACGGGAATGCTGCTTGTCATGCTGGCGATCATGGTGGTCTTGATCGTGGTGCCGCGCCCGCAGCTGTTCAGCTCGATCGGACAGTACCTTGTCCCGCATTCACTGCTGGAAATGGGTGCGATACTGGTCGCAGTGATGTCTGCCGTCTCCATCTTCCAAGGGCACCGTCGGACACTGCCGACCAGCTTTCTGGTCATGGGGTGTGCCTTCATGCTCTCCGCCTTCTTCGACATGGTGCATATCTTCAGCTACGACGGCATGCCTGACTTCGTCAGCGAAGCCTCCGTCAGCAAGGCCATCCACTTCTGGCTGGCAGGACGGACCGCCTTCATCATCGCGCTGCTGGCTCCCTGCCTGCTGACAGCCCGTCCCGTGCCGCGCCGCTATCTGCCCGTGGCCTTTGGCGTGACGCTCGCCATCGGGTTAATGGTGAGCTGGATAGGCCTCTTTCATCTCGACTTCCTGCCAGAGACCTTCATCGTCGGCAGCGGCCTGACCGCCTGGAAGATCGGCTACGAGTGGGCTCTGGCACTGAGCGCTGCGCTGGCCGCGGTACTTCTGCTCGGCGCGCGCCGACTGCCTGAAGGCACCAATGCCGGCTGGCTGGCGGTCGCGGCGCTGGCCACGGGGGTTTCCGAGCTGTGCTTCACGCTCTATGCCTCTGCCTTCGATGCCTTCAATCTGCTCGGCCATCTGTACAAGGTGGTGGCCTACGCGATGATCTATCACGCCATCTATTCATCGCGCATGGTCTACCCCTATCAACAGCTGCAGAAAATGAGTGACGCTCTGAGTGAGGCCGAGCAACGCTGGCAGTTCGCGCTGGAAGGGTCAGGCGCCGGCGTCTGGGACTGGAAGCAGGACACCGATCACGTCTTCTACTCTCCGCAGTGGAAGGCCACGCTCGGCTTCCAGGAACACGAGATCGGCAGCAGCTTCGATGAGTGGAAGTCACGCATCCACCCGGATGACATGCCGCGCACTCTCGACGACCTGAAACAGCACTTTGAAGGCCACAGCGCAGAATATCGCAACGAGCACCGCATGCTGACGCGCAACGGCGAATGGAAGTGGATTCTCGATCAGGGACGCGTGGTGGAACGTGCCGAGGATGGCAGGCCTCTTCGGATGATCGGCACTCACAGCGATATCGACTGGATCAAGGAGCAACAGCAACGCCTGATCAGCAGTCGTGCCCGTCTACGCTCCATCTATCACTCCGCCCCGGTGGGCATCATCGTCGCCGACCGGGATGGCACCATCGCGGATGCCAACTCGGCCATGCATGCCCTGCTGGGCAAGAGTGATGCCGAACTTTTCCAGCAATCGCTGTGGGGGCTGTTCTCACTGGACGAGATCAGTCGCATGAAACGTGCCTGGGGCCAGCTGCAACGCGAGGGTGGCAGCTTTCAGGACGAATACCACATGCAGACCGACACGGGACAGATGTTCTGGGCAGAAGTCACCCTCACGCCGCTGGAGGGCGAAGAGCGCACCCTGGTATTGATCAACAATATCGAGGACCGCCGCCGCGCCATCGAGTTGCTCGAGGAGAACGCGACCCTGTATCAGGAAGTCTTCAGCACCGGCAACGCCATCAAGTTGCTGATCGACCCGGAACTTGCAGAGATCATCGATGCCAACCCGGTCGCCGCCGACTTCTATGGCTACAGCATCGGCGAGATGTGCGGCATGCCACTGGGCCGTATCAACGTGCTGGCCAGCCAGTCGCTCTCCAAGCGCATCCGTGCGGTCGTCAACCGTACCGACAACCACTTCGAGGCCAGCCATCAGCTTGCCAACGGTGAATTGCGTGATGTCGAGATCTTTACCGGCCCGGTGGACCTGAACGGCCGCACTCTGCTGTTCTCCATCGTTCACGACATCACCGATCGCAAGCGTGCCCAGCGCGACCTGCAGGCTGCCAACCTCAAGCTGTCGCGACTCTCCGAGAGCCGCAGCCAGATCCATCACCTCGCGGAATGCCTGCTGACCTGCTCTCAGCTCGATGAGATCACCACTCAGCTCAATGTTCGTCTGCCCAGCCTGTTCGCCGGCTGCGAAGGTAACGTGACCCTGCACGACCCGAATGACATCAATCAGACGATGCATATCAACTGGGGAACACCGCCCACCGACGCTCGTCACCTCAAGCAGACGTTGACGGTCGGGGATGGCCAGGTGGGGGAATTCGTGCTGCTTATCCCGCCGGAAGAGGACAGCCTGGAGCGCCTGCAGCCCTTGGCGGAGGATGTCAGCCACCTGGTGATGCTGGCACTGGCAGACCTGCAGCTGAAGCGAGGTCTGGCACATGAGGCGCGCAAGGACACGCTGACGCGCCTCTTCAACCGCCGCCACCTCGATGAGGTTCTGCCTCAGAAACTGGCCGAGGCCAGCATCGGCAACCCACTGTCCCTGGTAATACTGGATCTCGACCACTTCAAGCAGGTCAACGATACCTACGGGCACGAAATGGGCGATCAGGTCCTCACCCGCCTGGCCAACCTGATACGTGAGTCGCTGCGCAGCTCCGATGAAGCCTGTCGCTACGGCGGTGAAGAGTTCGTGATCCTGATCCCCGGTGCCAGCGCAGCGGTATCACGTGCACGCGTCGAGGCCATTCTCGAAGCCTTCCACGAAGAAGTCTTCGAGCATGAGACACTGGGGCCGCTGACCGGCTTGAGCTTCTCCGCCGGAGTCGCCAACGCGCCGCATGACAGCCAGGCCACCGACGCGCTGTTCAACATGGCCGACAATGCGCTCTATGAGGCGAAACGCGCCGGACGCAAACGCGTGCTGTGCTTCAACTCACTGCCGCCCGCAGCCGATAGCCACACCAGGCAACCCGCGCACTGACCGCCGCTCTCACAGCCTATAGACACGACAACGCCGACCCTCGAGGTCGGCGTTGTCGTGTACAGACTTGAGCGGCGCATACTCACCAGCCGCGATCAGGACATCTTCAATCCCAATCGACACGCGTGGTCTTGCAGCCCAGGCAGCGAGCGAAGGTCGCCTGCGCCGGGGTCGCGACCAGTACGCGCGCCGTCTCATCGATATTCTGCCCCATGGCCGCGAAGGGAGCCGACACGACAAAGATGGCAGCACCAACGACGGTCGTAGCCAGCAACAGTGGACGCCCGACAAGGGCATCGGCCACCATCATGCCTGCGCTGGGCGTGTCGTCACCCTGCTCGCTGGGCAGCTCGATGGCCTGCACCGGCGACGTCAGCATCAGCGTCATGCCAGCTGCTGCAAGCCCAGTGCGCAATCGCGTGCTTCGCTGAAGAATCGTGCGTTTCATAGTCAATTCCCTTGCGTCCGGACGCTCCATGCGTCCCTGTTATGGATCTTCCCGCCAGTGAATCTCTCGGCTGGCGCATGGCAGGCCTTGCCATCAAGTCACCAGAACTAGATTAGCGCTCCAGCGCCATTACGCCCAGCCCTGCCAGGCCTTATCCTGATCAACGTCATGGCTCGCCGCCCTCTCCCGGCTGACGTTACCTTCACCCCTTCATTCGGACTCATCATGCCCACCCCCTCCATGAAGACCGCCGCACTGCCTTCAGCCGATCGCCATATGTGGCGCCTGGCCTGGCCCATCATCCTTTCCAACATTTCCGTGCCGCTGCTGGGGCTGGTGGATACCGCCGTGGTCGGGCATCTTGAGGATGCGGTGTACCTGGGCGCGGTCACGCTGGGCGCGGTTCTCTTCAGTTTTCTCTATTGGGGCTTCGGCTTTCTGCGCATGGGCACGACCGGCATGACGGCACAGGCCCATGGCCGTGAAGACCACGATGGTCTGCGCACCCTGCTGGGCCAGGGCATCGGGCTGGCACTCGCCATCGGACTGGTATTGATCATCGCCGGCTCGCCGCTGATCACCCTGGGGCTATCGCTGATGGAGGCCAGCGAGACCACGCGCGCCCTGGCCCATGACTACGCCAGCATCCGGCTGTGGTCGGCACCGGCCGTGCTGATCAACTACGTGATTCTGGGCTGGTTCCTGGGGCTGGGGAATTCGCGCGTCACGCTTGGCATCCTCGTGCTGACCAATGGCGTCAACATCCTGCTCGACCTGGCCTTCGTGCCCGGCCTTGGCATGACCAGCGATGGCGTGGCGCTGGCCAGCGTCATCGCCGACTACTGTGCGCTGGCCACGGGTCTGTGGCTGGTCGCCCGCCAGCTCAGGCGCATGCCGGGGCGCAGTGATCGCGCAGCGCTGCTGTCTCTGCCCGCCTGGGGCGCGCTGATCCGCGTCAATCAGCATCTGTTCGTGCGCACCCTGTGCCTGCTGGGCGCGACGGCCTATTTCACCTCACAGGGTGCCAGTTTCGGAGATGATGTTCTGGCGGCCAATGCGGTGTTGCTGCAGTTCGTGATGATGACGTCCCATGCACTGGACGGCTTCGCCCAGGCAGCGGAGTCAGAGGTCGGGCGAGCCGTCGGCCAGAACGACTGGCAACGCTTCGCGCGCAGCGTGGGGGCGGCAACCCGCTTCTCCTTGATCACCGCGACAGCGGCCAGCGGCCTGCTCTGGCTCTACGGGCCGGCGTTGATCCACCTGCTGACCGACATTCCCGAGGTACGCGCCCTGGCCACCGTCTATCTGCCCTGGATGGTCGCCATGCCCCTGGTCGCGGTGTGGAGCTACCTGCTGGACGGCATCTTCATCGGTGCCACGGCGACGCGTGAAATGCGCAATACGCTGGTGATATCCCTGCTGGCCTTCATCGGCCTATGGCCGCTGCTCGAAGGCTTCGGCAATCATGGACTGTGGCTGGCCTTCCTGCTGTTCACCAGCGTGCGTTCTGCCGTGCTCGGCGGCTACTACCTGCATCATCGCCGCCATCATTGGCGCTGATGCCATGCCCGTTGGCTGAAGCCACCAGCAGGTTGATGCAGCGCTGAAAGGCTTGCCGCTGGCATTGGCATGCCACTCGACCATCGCGCGATATTCTCCTGATAGCGAATGGACTAATGTGAGCGTGCCAACCCGTTTCCCATACTGATAAAAAGCCAACAGGGACTCTCACATGCTGCAATCGCTATCACGGCCAGCCGTCAAGCTGGTTGAGCGCTATCTGCCTGACCCCTATATCTTCGTCCTGTTGCTGACTGTCGTTGCAGCAGCAGCCGCCATGCTCATCGAACAGCGCTCCCCCGCTGAGGTGATGCGCTATTGGGGCGATGGTTTCTGGAATCTGTTGACCTTCTCGATGCAGATGCTGCTGGTGTTGATCTCAGGCTTCATGCTCGCCAACACCCCGCCGGTGAAGAAAGGCCTGGCCAGCATCGCCTCGCTGGCCAGAACGCCCGGCAGCGCCATCATGCTGGTCACCTTCGTATCGCTGATCGCCAGCTGGATCAACTGGGGCTTCGGGCTGGTGATCGGGGCACTGTTCGCCAAGCAGCTGGCCAGGATGATCAAGGTCGATTACCGCCTGCTGATCGCCAGTGCCTACTCCGGTTTCGTGATCTGGCATGCGGGCATCTCGGGCTCGATTCCGCTGACCATCGCCACCGCGGGCCACTTCACCGAGGAAAGCATCGGCATCGTGCCCACCTCGGACACCATCTTCGCCTTCTTCAATATCGCCATCGTCGCGGCGCTCTTGATCATCATGCCGCTGGTCAATCGCGCCATGATGCCCTTCGAGAAGGAAAGCGTGTACGTGGACCCGGCCCTGCTCGAGGAGAAACACACCGAGATCAGCGACCAGCCTCGTCCCGCCGAGCGTCTCGAGAACTCGCCGATTCTCGCCTGGGTCGTCGGCCTGTTCGGCCTCGCCTGGCTGGTGGATCACTTCGTGGTCCGTGGCGGCGGGCTGAACCTGAACGTGATCAACTTCAGCTTCCTGTTCCTGGCCATCGTGCTGCATGGCACGCCGCGCAAGCTGCTGGACAGCCTGAATGAAGCCATCAAGGGTGGCGCAGGCATCGTCATCCAGTTCCCCTTCTACGCCGGCATCATGGCGATCATGGTGCAGTCGGGACTGGCCGCCACGCTGTCCGAAGGCTTCGTGTCGATTGCCACCGCCGACAGCCTGCCGTTCTGGTCCTTCATCAGTGCCGGTGTCGTCAATCTGTTCGTGCCCTCCGGTGGCGGTCAGTGGGCCGTGCAGGCACCGGTCATGATTCCCGCCGCCCAGGCATTGGGGGCCGACCTGCCACGCGTCGCCATGGCCGTCGCCTGGGGCGATGCCTGGACCAACATGCTGCAGCCCTTCTGGGCATTGCCGGTGCTCGCCATCGCCGGCCTCAAGGCCAAGGACATCATGGGCTTCTGCCTGGTGCAGCTGCTGGTGACCGGCATCATCATCTCGCTGGGTCTGACGCTGCTCTGATACCTGGCTGACGGCGGCGTCAGCCAGCTTTTTCAGCCAGTGATTCAGATAGCCTTACCGATAACCCCGCAAGCTCCTTGCCCCCACAGGCGACTGTGGGGGCAAGGTCGTTTATAGATAGCTGATATGCCGCTCACGGGGTGCCAAGACGTCACGAATCCCGCAGACTAGCCATTATCCCTCTCTGCGCGGCATGCCAGAGCCATTGCTTCACCTGAGAGCCACTGACAGCTCCCACTCACCTGACAGGCCCGTGCCTGAAGGACGCCCCAATGAGCGAGAACCAGCCAGAACAGACCGCCCTCAACGAAGCTCTGCCCGGCCAGCATCAGTTGATCATGACCGAACTGATGACCCCCGACATGGCCAACTTCAGTGGCAAGGTGCACGGTGGCGCCATCCTCAAGAAGCTGGATGAAGTCGCCTACGCCTGCGCCAGTCGCTACAGCGGCAGCTATGTCGTCACCCTCTCGGTCGACCAGGTGCGCTTCAAGCAGCCGATTCACGTCGGCGAGCTGGTCACCTTCCTGGCCTCGGTCAATCATGTTGGCCGCTCCTCGATGGAGATCGGCATCAAGGTGGTCGCCGAATCCATCCAGGGTCGCCTGATTCGCCATACCAACAGCTGCTATCTGACCATGGTCGCGGTCGATTCCAACGGCCAGCCGGTGCCGGTGCCGCCACTCAACCTGGAAACCCAGGAACAGAAGCTGCGCTTCCACAAGGCCGCCATCCGCAAGAAGCTGCGCAAGCAGGCCGAAGAAGAAGAGAAGCGCCAGGAATCCATCGAGTTCTGAGCGACTCCCGGCAAGCGCTGCGAGCGCAATCCTGACAGTCAGCACAAGATACGGAGTGCACAGCCCCGAGCGGATGGCGATACTGATCGTGAACCTTGCACAGCGAGATGAACGATGACATCAGTGTCCGGCGAAAAGACAGCGGCGGGGATGACGGAACCACCTGCCGCTGGCGACGCTCAAGGGCGCGATGAGGCCATCTGGCAGCGTCTGCTGGCGCGCCAGCCGATCGCCGGGGAGGCGCTGCGCTACGGCGTGATCACCACTGGCATCTTCTGTCGCATCGGCTGCCCATCCCCGGCGCCACGCCGCGACAACCTGCGCCTGTTTGCCGATTGTCACGCGGCGCGAGCCGCGGGCATGCGCGCCTGCCGGCGCTGTCATCCTGAGCAGCCCGACAAGCCTGATCGCCCTCAGGCCGACAAGCAGAACCGCCACCCCGTCAGGGCCACGCCTGGAGCACCGACGATGCCGGAATCGAACGCCCCACTTTCACGCGCCTCCACTGCCGCCCGCTCGACACCTGCGAATACTGACTCAACCCCCGCCATGCCCTGGCCACTGGCGGTGTGTCGGCAGCTGGAGCAGGCCGTCGCCGCAGGCGAGCCCACCCCGTCACTCGCAAGCCTGGCGGCGGAGCACGGGATAAGCGCCTCGCATCTTCAGCGCCGCTTCACGGCACTGCTGGGCCTGTCACCTTCCGAGTACTCGGCGGGTCTGCGCCAGATGCAGTTCCATGCGCTGCTGGAGGAGGGCCATGGCGTGACCGAGGCGATCATCGCCGCCGGCTATCGCTCCAGCAGCCGTGCCTATGCACGCAGGGACGGCATCACGCCCAGCGCCCGCCGCTCCGGCGGCCAGGGAGAAGACCTGCTGGCATTGCATTGGCCGTGTCGCTTCGGGATACCGGAACAGTCCTGCTGGCTGAGCGCAGGACTCAGCACGCGTGGCGTGGTCGTCATTCAGCTCAGCGACAGTCGTGAGGCGGGTCAGCAGGCGCTGGAAGCACGCTTACCCAAGGCCAGTTGGCAGCAGATGGAGACAGAGACAGAGACAGACGAGCAGGACGGCAGCGCTCACACGGCCAGTCGTCTGCTGCATGCCTCACTGGGGGCACGGTTGTTGGCCCTGTGTGAGCAACCGGAGACCAGCCATGCACTGCTGCTTGAACTGCCGCTGGATGTTCGTGGCACCGCCTTTCAATTGCGCGTCTGGCAGCAGCTCAACGCTACCGTGAGTGGCGATACCCTGACCTATCGCCAGCTGGCCGAGGCGCTCGAGCGGCCGACCGCCAGCCGCGCCGTCGCCAATGCCTGTGGTGCCAACCCGCTGGCTCTGCTGACGCCTTGTCATCGTGTGGTACGCGGTGATGGCGGGCTCGGCGGCTATCGCTGGGGCGTGCCGCTCAAGCAGGCCAGATTGGCGCAGGAGTCCGGCGACCGCCGGGAGTGAGAGCGGCGAAGCGCTAGAGCGTCATGGGACGCAGCGCAGGCGGCGCCTGCAGCTGCTCGCGCAAGATTTCCAGCGCGTAGGTCAGCGCCTCACGGCTCTCGGCGGCGCTCAGGCACAGCCGGATGGCCTGCGGTGGCGGCTCATTGCCGACACAGAAGGGCTCGGCGCTGGTGACGTGCACACCCCGCTCGGCCAACGACGCGACCATCGCCTGACTGCGCTGCCCTTCGGGCAGCTCGAGCCACAGGTCAAACGAGGACGGCCGCGCCGCCGGCGACCACTCCGCCAGCAGCGTGCGGGCCAGTTTCTGGCGCGCGCGCATCTCCTCCGTCTGCCACTCCACCAGCTGTGTCGCGTTGCCGCTGGTCAACCAGGCGCAGACCGTCTCCATCAACAGTGGCGCCACCATCCAGCTGTGGCTGCGCAGCACTGCGCCGATGCGGGTCAGCACCTCCACCGGCGCCCGCAATACGCCCAGGCGCAGGCCCCCGGCCAGCAACTTGGAGGTACTGAAGACATACAGGGTGCGCTCCGGCGCCATCTGATAGAGCCGCGTGCCGCACTCCTCGTCGGGCAGATATTGTACCCCGTCTTCCAGAATCCAGAAGTCATGCTGGCGCGCGAGGGCGACGAGGGCCTCGCGCCGTGCATGAGACAACTGCGCCGCGCCCGGATTGTTCTGCTCGGCCATCACATAGACCATTCTGGGCGCCTGCTGACGGCACAGCCGCGCCAGCGCCTCGACATCCATGCCGTCCTCGTCCAGCGGCACCCGCAACAGCTTGAGGCCACGTTCGGCGCTGGCGACGATCAGCCCGGGATAGGTCAGCGCGCCGGTGACCACGGCATCCCCGGGCGCCAGCAGCGCCGACAACGCCAGCGTGATGCCATTCTGGCCGCCCTGGGTCAGCATCAGCTCCTCGGGGTCGACCGGCATGCCGAGCTCACCCATCCAGCTCGCCAGCAACTGCCGGTGGCTGCCGTCCCCGAATTCATTCTGATACTCGACACTGCGCAGCAAGGCCTCGGGTGACTGGCTGATCGCGGCCAGCGCCGCCGCCATTCCCTGCTGCCGCGCGGGGTGAGGCGGTGGCAGGCTCATGGTGAGATCGATCACGCCGGCCGCTGCCGACAGCACGCCCTCCTGTTCTGACGCCAATCCATAGGCCTTTCTGACACGCAATGCATGCCCGAAGCTGCTGGAGGATCCATGCGCGCTCCGGGTGGCGCCGTTGATGTAGGTGCCGCTCCCGACACGCGCCGATACCAGGCCACTCCGCTCGGCCTCGGCGTAGCCTCGCGTCACCGTGCCGATGGTCACGCCCAGCGCATCCGCCAGCCGCCGTTGAGGAGGCAGTCGCTCGCCTTCCTTGAGCTGGCCTGAGGCGATATCGAGGCGGATGGCCTCCGCCAGCGCACGGTAGCGCGGCATGGCGGGGTCCAGGGTCGGAATCCACATTGTCATGGTGACAAAAAACCTGTTGACGGTAATTGTCATCAGATTATGCTCAAAACATGCCGCCAACAAGCCATAAAACACGGGAATGTGCCGGCACTTGCAAATTGAATCCATACAATCAGATATGCGACCTCGACAACGCCCACCACGCTGAAGGACACCCATGGAATCCCTCGCCTTTCTGGCCCCCGCCACGCTTTTCATGCTGTCGATGACCCTGACACCCGGCCCCAACAACGTGATGTTGACGGCCTCGGGGGCCAACTATGGTTACTGGCGCACCCTGCCGCATATCTTTGGCATCCTGATCGGCTGCCTGGTGCTGTTCATCGCCATCGCGCTGGGGCTGGGGCTGGTCTTCGAGCGTTATCCCATCGTGCAGACGCTGCTGAAGGTGCTGGGCAGTGCCTACTTGCTCTACCTGGCCTGGAAGATCGCCACCGCCCCGCCACCTGACTTCGCCAGCCAGCAGGATGCACGCCCGATGACCTTTCTCGCGGCAAGCCTGTTCCAGTTCGCCAATCCCAAGGCCTGGGTGATGGGCATGGCGCTGATGGCGAGCTTTCTGCCCGAGGAAGGCCCGGCACTGCTCAACGCCGTATTGCTGGCAGGCTTCGCGGAACTGGTCGCGCTGCCGTGCATCTCGCTGTGGGCGGGCTTCGGGACCGCCATCGGGCGCCTGCTGAATACCGAACGCGCCTGGAAGATCTTCAATCGCGTGATGGGCGTACTGACCGCTTCCTGCGTGGTGATGATCCTCGGCTGATCCACAGCCTGCGTCTGGAGCACGCGAATGACATCGAAGCGTCGAACACTGTTCGAATGATCACTGTTCATGCAGGCGAGGTTGGTTAGACTGTCGAGACGCCAATTCCACGCTCGCACAGGACGCTCCCTGCATGCTGACACTCTACGGTGATCGCCGCTCCGGCAACTGCTACAAGGTCGAGCTGCTGCTGCACCTGCTCGAACGCCATCATCACTACATCGAGGTCGACATTCTGGCCGGCGACACCCGCACGCCGGAATTCCTGACCCGCAACGTCAATGGCAAGATTCCGCTGCTGGAGCTGCATCGCGGCGAGACGCTGTCAGAGTCGAACGCCATCCTGAATTATCTCGCCGATGGCAGCGACTACCTGCCGAGTGACCCCCTCCTGCGCGCCAAGGTGCTGCAGTGGCAGTTCTTCGAGCAGTACAGCCATGAGCCGTACATCGCCACCGCCCGCTTCATCAACCGCTACCTCGGCCTCCCCGACGAGCGCCGCGCCGAGTACGCCGCCAAGCAGGAGGGCGGCAAGCGCGCCCTGCGCGTGATGGAGCACCATCTCGCCGAGCATGACTGGCTGGTCGGGGAGCGATTCACGATCGCCGACATTTCCCTTTATGCTTATACGCATGTTGCCGATGAAGGCGGCTTCGCGCTGGATGACTACCCCGCCATTCAGGCGTGGCTGGCACGTGTCGCGGCGCAGCCGAGACATTTCGATATCCCGCGGGACTGATAGGATATGGCATCCCCGACGACCGCCGTTTGCCAGGACACACGATGCCAACCTTGACCTATCGCCCGATGACACCGGAAGACCACCCTGCCTTCATCGCCATGATGGAGACGACCCCGGGAGTGGTCATCCGCGATGCCGACCGCCATGCCCCTGTCGCCCGCTATCTGGCGCGCAACCCCGGCATGAGCCACCTGGCCTTTCTCGATGAGCGCCTGGTCGGCTGCGCCATGGCGGGCCATGACGGCAAGCGCGGCTATCTTCAGCATGTGATGACGGCGCCGGACATGCGTGGCCAGGGCATCGCCAGCACGCTGGTCGACCGCTGCCTGGCGGCCTTGGCCAGCGAAGGCATCGACAAGGTGCATCTGGATACCCTGCACGACAACCATGACGCCCATCGCTTCTGGGAGCGCCTTGGCTGGACCAACCGCAATGCCGAGATCGTGCGCTTCTCGCGCATTCTGGTGGACAACCCCAACGCCTGAGACAGCCGCCTTCCATCCCGACGACCGCTGAGCAAGCCCGACGACCGCTGAGCAAGGAGCTCTACCGTGCAATTTCTCGAAAATGACGACCTCGGCAAGCTGATACTGCGCCTGATGCTGGGCCTGCTGTTGCTGTTTCATGGCCTCTCGAAATTGCTTGGTGATGGCGGCACGCTGAGCTGGATCGCCGGCGAGCTCGAGAATCTTGGCATCCCGGGCGTGGTGGCCTATGGCGTCTACATCGGCGAGATCATCGCGCCCATCATGCTGGTGCTCGGCGTGCACTCGCGCATCGCCGGGCTGATCGTGGTCGCCAACATGCTGTTCGCCTTTGCCGTGGCGCACATGGGCCAGCTGTTGAGCCTGTCTCCCTCCGGCGGCTGGGCGCTGGAGCTGCAAGGCTTCTTCCTCGCCAGCGCCCTGGCCATCGTCTTTCTCGGCAGCGGCCGCTACGCGGTACAGGAGGACTGATGGCCGACGTCGTCACCGCCAGCACCTATTGCGAGAATGCTCCTAAGCACCCGATTCATGGCCCATATCATGATCATGAATACGGCTTTCCGGTCAGCGATGACCGGGTGCTGTTCGAACGCTTCGTGCTCGAGATCAATCAGGCCGGCCTCTCCTGGCTGACAGTGCTCAAGAAGCGTCCGGCCTTCCGCGAGGCCTTCGAGGATTACGACATCGCGTGCATCGCCGCCTACGGGGACGAGGATCGCGCGCGCCTGCTCAGCAATGCGGGCATCATTCGCAACCGGCTCAAGATCAATGCCGTGGTCCACAACGCAGGCGTGGTGATGCAGCTCAAGGACTCCCACGGCAGTTTCAGCGGCTGGCTGGATGCCCACCATCCTCAACCGCTATCAGCCTGGATCAAGCTGTTCAAGAAGACCTTCCGCTTCACCGGCCCCGAGATCGTCAACGAGCTGCTGATGAGCTGCGGCTATCTGCCCGGCTGTCATCGTGATGACTGCCCGGTGCAGGCGCGCGTGCTGGATGCCGGCCCGCGCTGGGCCGAGCCGGGCGCCCTGGCGGCGATCCGCTCAGATGACTGACGCCTGCTCTCACGCCTCCCGCTCTCTTCTTCCTCACAGGTAGCCCACGCATGGACTCCCTTACCCAGATCTGCCTCGGGGCCGTCGTTGGCGGCGCCGTCATGACGCCGGCCATTCGCCGCCTGTCCAGCCCGAAACGCGGTGCGGCCATCCGCCATGCGCTGCTCGGCGGAGCGGCGCTCGGCACCCTGCCCGACCTCGACGTGATGATCGACTACGGCGACGCGGTCGCCAATTACACCCACCACCGTGGCTTCAGCCATTCCCTGCCGGTATTGGCGCTTCTGGGCATCGTGCTCGGCTGGCTGCTGGCTCGCCTGCCACGTCTGGCGAATCTTGGCCGTGGTCGGCTGATCGCCTACTGCGTGCTGTGCCTGGTCACCCACCCGCTGCTGGACAGCTTCACCACCTACGGCACCCAGCTGCTGTGGCCGTGGCCCAGTCGGCCCATCAGTCTGGCCAGCGTCTTCATCATCGACCCGCTCTACACCCTGCCATTGCTGATCACCGGCTTGTGGGTGGCGATTCGTGGTCGTGCCGGGCGCCTTCTGACCGCGGGCCTCATGCTCTCGAGCCTCTATCTGGGCTGGGGGCTGGCCGCCAAGAGCTGGGTCGAACATCGCGTGGCGCCGCTGCTGGCCAGCCAGGGCTTCGCCGACGCCCCGCGCATGGTACAGCCGACTCCCTTCAACAGCCTGCTGTGGCGTGTCAGCGCGACCACGCCGCAGGCAGATCACGAATGGATGGTCAGCGTGTTCGACTCCGACGCGCAGCTGGCGTCTCTCGCACGCCGCGATTTTCCGCGCCATCCGACGCTGGATGCCGAGGTCGCGAAGCTGGAGGACGGCCAGCGCCTGCGCTGGTTCGCGGCGCCCTATCTGCGCGCGAGCCGCGAGCGGACCCCAGAGGGTGAGACGCTGCTGGCAGTGACCGATACACGCCTGGGCTCGCCCGGCTATCACCCCTTCCGCTTTGCCCTCGCACGTCAGAGTGCCCCAGGGGGATGGCAAGAGCTCGAGGACAGTCAACGCCTGCCCAGCCGACCTGTCGATCGCGCCGCCCTGCAAAGCCTCTGGCAGGCCATCCACGACCCGCAGACGCGCATGCAACCGAGTCAGCGCACCGTCTCTGCCACGCCCTCCAGCCTCTCGGCCGAGACAAGATAAAGCGCCACTGATGAAGACCCGAGATACGACAACGCCCGCCATGGTAGCCATGGCGGGCGTTGTCGTATCAGTGCTGCAAAGACGATCAGCCGAGGTACTTGATCATCACCCCCGCGGCAACCGCCGAGCCGATCACACCGGCCACGTTCGGCCCCATGGCATGCATCAGCAGGAAGTTATGCGGGTTGTACTCGAGCCCGACCTTGTTGGAGACACGTGCCGCCATCGGCACCGCCGAGACCCCGGCCGACCCGATCAGCGGATTGATCGGTGTCTTGGAGACCTTGTTCATCAGCTTGGCCATCAGTACCCCGCAGGCCGTGCCGATGCCGAAGGCCACCACGCCGAGGGCCAGAATGCCCAGTGTCTCCACCGCCAGGAACTTGTCGGCCTGCAGCTTGGAGCCCACCGACAGCCCCAGGAAGATGGTGGTGATGTTGATCAGTGCGTTCTGGGCGGTATCCGACAGACGCTCCACCACACCACACTCGCGCATCAAGTTACCGAAACAGAACATGCCTAGCAGCGGTGCGGCGTCCGGCAGCAGCATCGCCACCATGATCAGCAGCACCAGCGGGAAGAGGATCTTCTCGGTCTTGGACACCGGTCGCAGCTGGGTCATGACCAGGCTGCGTTCCTTGGCGGTGGTCAGTGCGCGCATGATAGGCGGCTGGATCATCGGCACCAGTGCCATGTAGGAGTAGGACGCCACGGCGATCGCGCCCAGCAGCTCCGGCGCCAGCAGACTGGCGACGTAGATGGAGGTCGGGCCGTCCGCACCGCCGATGATGCCGATGGCCGCCGACTGTTGCAGGCTGAAGTCCATCAGGCCCATCGAGGTCATCGCCACCGCGCCCAGCAGGGTCGCGAAGATACCGAACTGCGCCGCCGCGCCGAGGAACAGGGTCTTGGGATTGGCCAGCAGCGGGCCGAAGTCCGTCATCGCGCCCACGCCCATGAAGATCACCAGCGGCGCGATGCCGGAGGCGATCGCCACGCTGTAGAAGCTGTAGAGCATGCCGTTGGAGAAGCCGCCATCCAGCGCCATGTTGCTGGCCTGTTGCTTGAGCGCGGCCGGGATCTCACCATGCAGCGCCTGCTCCACCGCGTGGCGCGCCTCATCCAGCGGCAGGCTGGCGATATTGACGTTGAGCAGATTGGCCATCGAAGCCAACAGCTCCGGCTTGCCGAGATGGGCCGCCTGCTCGGCGGCAGACAGCGCCAGCCCGGCTTCCGGGATGTTGGCCAGAATGCCGCCGAAACCGATCGGCACCAGCAGCAGGGGTTCGAAGTTCTTGCGGATCGCCAGATAAAGCAGGCCAAGGCCGATGACGATCATCGCCAGCTGGCCGAAGCTCATGTTGTAGAGCCCCGAGCCGTGCCAGAGGTTGAGTATCTTGTCCATGTCGTGTCGCCTTGCAGAGGAGCATCACCGACCGGCCCACCGTGCATGACGATGGGCCGGACATACCGGCTCAGAGGGTGATCAGAACGTCGCCGACACTGACACTGTCGCCTTCCTTGACCTTCACTGCGGAGACGGTGCCGGCCTGGTGGGCACGGATCTCGGTCTCCATCTTCATCGCCTCAAGGATGATGACCACATCCCCTTCGGCCACGCTGTCACCGGCACTGACATTGACCTTGAAGATGTTGCCCGCCAGCGGCGCACTCACCGGCTCACCGGAGGCGGCCTGTGCGGCAGATGCCGCCGTGGCTGCCGGAGCAGGTGCCGCTGGCGTGCTGGCCTGCACCTGGGTGATGTCTCCGCCTTCGGCGACCTCGACCACATACTGCTTGCCGTTGACGTTCAGGGTGTAGGTCTGCGGGCCGCTCGACGCGGCTTGAGCACTGGCGGCCGGCGCGCTTGCAGCCTTGGGCGCCTTGTCATCGACAGCCTGCGGGGCAGGCTCGAAGGCATCCGGGTTGCCACGGTTGCGCAGGAACTTGAGGCCGATCTGCGGGAACAGCGCGTAGGTCAGCACGTCATCGGTCTCGCGCTCGCCACCTTCCAGCGTAATGCCTTCTTCGCTGGCCTTGCCCTTGAGCTCCTCACGCAGCTGCTCCATCTCCGGCGCCAGGTTGTCTGCCGGGCGGCAGGTGATCGGCTCGGC
The DNA here is from genome assembly GCF_030264805.1 of Cobetia sp. LC6. Taxonomy (NCBI): domain Bacteria; kingdom Pseudomonadati; phylum Pseudomonadota; class Gammaproteobacteria; order Oceanospirillales; family Halomonadaceae; genus Cobetia; species Cobetia sp. LC6. The sequence continues at coordinate 74,981 of NZ_JASSPL010000006.1, forward strand.
GCCTTCCAGCACGCGGGACTGAAGCTCACTGTCGAAGGGCGCCGGTGCCGCGCCATATTCGCCCTTGAGCAGCGCCTGGACTTCCTTGGAGATCGACTTGTAACGCTCGCCCATCATCACGTTCATCACCGACTGGGTGCCGACGATCTGTGAGGTCGGCGTCACCAGCGGGATATAGCCCAGGTCCTTGCGCACTCGCGGAATCTCGGCGAGTACGTCATCCAGCTTGTCACCGGCGCCCTGCTCCTTGAGCTGGCTTTCCATGTTGGTGAGCATGCCGCCCGGCACCTGCGCGACCAGGATGCGCGAGTCGATACCGCGCAGGCTGCCTTCGAAGGCCGCGTATTTCTTGCGCACTTCGCGGAAATAGCCGGCGATATCCTCGAGCTTCTCGAGATCGAGTCCGGTATCGCGCTCGGTCCCCGCCAGCATCGCGACAACGGATTCCGTCGGGCTGTGGCCGTAGGTCATCGACATGGAAGAGATGGAGGTATCGACGTTGTCGATGCCTGCCTCGATGGCCTTGAGGGCCGTGGCGGTGGAAAGCCCGGTGGTGGCGTGGCACTGCATGTGGATCGGGATCGACAGGCTCGCCTTGAGGCGCGAGACCAGCTCAAAGGCGGTGTACGGCGTCAGCAGGCCCGCCATGTCCTTGATCGCCAGTGACTGGGCGCCCATGGACTCGATCTTCTGTGCCAGTTCGACCCACATCTCCAGGGTGTGCACCGGGCTCACGGTGTAGGAGATGGTGCCCTGGGCATGCTTGCCCTGATCCAGCACCGCCTTGAGCGGACGCTCGAGGTTGCGCGGATCATTCATGGCATCGAAGACACGGAAGACATCGACACCGCTGGTCGCGGCACGCTTGACGAAGGTATCCACCACATCATCGGCGTAATGACGATAGCCGAGCAGGTTCTGGGCGCGCAGCAGCATCTGCTGCTGGGTCTTGGGCATCGCTTCCTTGAGGGCACGAATGCGTGCCCAGGGGTCTTCGCCCAGGTAGCGAATGCAGGCGTCGAAGGTCGCGCCACCCCAGCTCTCCAGCGACCAGAAGCCGATATCGTCCAGCTTGGCGGCGATCGGCAGCATGTCATCGAGACGCATGCGCGTGGCCAGCAGTGACTGATGCGCGTCGCGCAGTACCACATCCGTGATGCCCAGCGGTTGCTTGTCCATGAGTGATCCCTTGTTCTTTATATTGTGGATATCGAGTTCTGCGCGCGCTGCAGGCAGCCTGTTGCATCAGCCTGCAACACGGAATATTGCACTCGGGGGGAGGTCTACCCACCGTACTGCTCGTGATAGAATCGCCGCCTGCTACTCTTGGCAGTGGTCAGACGCTCGGCAGAGCCCAGATGCTATCGGCGAAGCCGCGAAAGCGTCAGTGCCTGCTCTGGTCCTGCCGGAAGCGGTGAATCGCCGCGGCCATGACGACCGTCAGTTCTCTGTCGTCCTCTGCCGCAGGGGCCGGGGCAGCCGGCGCCCGCGCAGCACCTGGCGCAGCGGGCACTGGTGCAGGCGCAAAGCGATCCACCAGCCTGGCCATCGCCATCATGGCGACCACCAGCAGACTTAGAAACACGAACACGAACCCCATCCCGAACACCATCAGGTTCAAGCCTTCACCGAGCAGATCATTCTCTTGCATGCCAGTGTCCTCGAGTCTTTCTCGTTATCGAGCCGCACTACGGCGCAGCGCCTGCGCTGAACGCCAATGCCTTCGGTCACGCCGGACACGGCACGACGGATAGGCTCCGCCGCCGATAGCCTCTGTCGGTATGCCCATGCAGCTGCATTCAATGCTTGTTGGTCGCTCTAAAGTGCCTGATTCCACGGCAATTGCAATGACACCATCGTTGACCCCACAGGCCCTCGCGCGGGCCGGCCGCATCGGCATCGCGCCGATGGAAGGCGTGATAGATGACATCACCCGCGAATGTCTCACTGGCCTTGGCGGCTACGACTGGTGCGTGACGGAATTCGTGCGCGTGACCCACGTCAAGTTACCGCCGCGCGTCTTCAAGCGCATCTGTCCAGAGCTGCTCGACGCCTCCCCGACACAGACAGCCCGTACACGACACGCGACCCCGGTCGCCCTGCAGCTGCTGGGGGCCGATCCCGAGGCACTGGGCATCAATGCGCGCGTCGCGGCGCGCCTGGGCGCCCCAAGCGTCGATATCAATTTCGGCTGCCCGGCCAAGACCGTCAATCGACATGATGGTGGCGCGGCGCTGCTGCGCTCGCCGGAACGCGTCTTCCGCGCGGTGGAAGGCGTGCGCAAGGCTCTCGAGGGCACGGGCGTACCGGTCACCGCCAAGATTCGTCTCGGCTTCAATGATCGGCGCCTGGCACTGGCCTGCGCTCAGGCGGCAGAGGCAGGCGGTGCGACTCAGCTGGTGGTGCATGGCCGCACCAAACAGGAAGGCTATCGCCCACCGGCGCACTGGGAATGGATCGGCAAGATCACCTCCGAGCTCTCCATTCCGGTGGTCGCCAATGGCGATATCTGGGATATGCACTGCTACTGGCGGGCGCGCTCCCTGTCCGGCTGTCGCGATGTCATGCTGGGTCGGGCCGCCCTGGCCGACCCCTTCCTGGCGGCACGCATCAAGCATTGGCAGGCGACCGGCGAGCTGCTGCCCGAGACGGACTGGACACAGCGTGCGCAGGTGCTGCTCTCTCATGCTGAGCGCTGCGCTCACCTTCCCGACAAGGTGATGGTGCCGCTGCTCAAGCAGTGGATGAACATGATGCGTCAGAGCGGCAACGCAGAAGCCGAAAGCCGTTTCCAGGCCATCAAGCGTCACAAGGGGCGCGCCGAGTTCTTCACCGGCCTGGTGGCCGGCACTGCGCTGGAGCTGGCGCCGAGTCTTCTCACCTCAGTGACTCGCATGCCGGAACCGGCTCAGGCACCGGAATCTCCTCAGGCATCGGAATCGCCCCAGGCATCGCAAATGGAAGCCGTGAACGCCCCAGTCTGAGCCTGAACTGAAACCTGAACCTGAACATCAGCACCGGCCAACACCCGATCCGGCCACTGCCCCGATCCGTGAACCAAAAAAAGGGCGCCCCTCGCGAAAAGGGCGCCCTGGCGATCGTCCGCCCGAAGGCGTGACATCACAGTCAAGGAAAGCGGTAGAACAACAAGATCGTCGGCAATGCGGGGGTCGGGGTGTGCAGGCGGCGATCACTCGGCACTGATCCTGCCTCATAACCTTGCTTGAGAACCTGGCCTCAAAGCCTGGCGTCTTTCATTGCCTGACTTTTCTTCAGACGAAGAAAAACCCGCTTCGTTGAAGCGGGTTTTTCAATTGGCGCGCCCTGGAGGATTCGAACCTCCGACCGCCTGATTCGTAGTCAGGTACTCTATCCAGCTGAGCTAAGGGCGCATAAACCTTGAAATCTGTGGCCTGAGCATTTCAAAATGACTTCAGGACTTTATCGTGCGAGTACTGCGTCTTTCCAACTTCATGTCTTGCGTTGCAGTGGCGCGCCCTGGAGGATTCGAACCTCCGACCGCCTGATTCGTAGTCAGGTACTCTATCCAGCTGAGCTAAGGGCGCATTTTACTGCATTTGTACCTAATGGCGGAGAGAGAGGGATTCGAACCCTCGATAGGGCTATAAACCCTATACTCCCTTAGCAGGGGAGCGCCTTCAGCCACTCGGCCACCTCTCCTCATCAGGTACGGCGCATATCTTACTCATTTGATTGGGCTTTGTCCAGCCTCTGTGACGATTTTTTGGCTTCGATGCTGAACATCTCATCACCACTCGACAACAGGCTCGAGGCTGCGCGCCCCCAAGCAATCTCCCCGCATGAACCAGAACATGACGATGGCTAGCCTGTCGTCGCGTCTCGTTCAAGGGAGCGGGCATATTACCGAACCAGAATCGGCTTGTCTCCCCCTTTTTGAGAAAAAAGCCAAATTTTTCCCTTACGGAACACAGACTTGAACAAGCCGTCCTCTCATCACCCCGCATGAGCCGCTGCTCATGGAGGTAAGTACGCCGTTGTTCATGGGGCAGACGGGCCGCCCTCACCTGCCGCAAGCCCACACACGCGAACGCCAGCCATGGGGACAATGGCTGGCGTTCATCGGGTCGTGCAGGGTTGTGCGACGTGCAGGCGCAGCATGCCGTCAGGCAATGGCATCGCCATTGTCTTCTTTCTCACGCTGGATGCGCTGATAGATCTCTTCTCGATGGACGGCAACGTCCTTGGGCGCGTTCACACCGATACGCACCTGATTACCTTTCACTCCGAGAACGGTGACAGTGATGTCGTCTCCGATCATCAGAGTTTCACCCACTCTACGGGTCAGGATGAGCATGACTGATCTCCTTGTCAGAAATTCAAAACAGCTGGGACTTCAACGGGATGTGGAGGCGGCGATCGACCGGGACAAGTCGACCACCCTGATGCATGAAGCTCGAATTATGCGCCATGCATGCTCCGACGGCCAATGCCATACCTTCATCACACCCGATAGACACGTTGAATGAAAGCGCCCGATGCACAGACTGACATTCAGAAGAATGACAGAAAATGCATCGGGCGCTGTCGACTTCACGTACCGCACGTCTGCCAGACCAATATCCCCAGACTGGGCACCGACGCTTCACGACTCGGGCAAGTCATTGATTGTCGGTGCCTTTACGACTTCCTTGCTGCACGCTCCGTGGTGAGACTCAGGCAGTCTCGTCGCTGATCGCTTCTGCATCCAACCCGAAAGCGGTGTGCAGAGAGCGAACCGCCAGCTCCATGAATTTCTCGTCGATCAGGACGGAAATCTTGATCTCTGAAGTGGAGACCATGCGGATATTGATGCCTTCTTCCGCCAGTACGCGGAACATCTTGGAGGCGACACCGGCGTGAGAACGCATGCCGACACCGACCAGCGAGACCTTGGCGATGTTGTCATCACCGCGCATCTCACCACCACCGACGGACGGAATCACCGTCTCGGTCAGGATGCGCTGGGTCGCCTTGAAGTCGGTCTTGGCGACGGTGAAGGAGAAGTCAGTGGTATTGCCGTCCGGAGAGACGTTCTGGACGATCATGTCGATTTCGATGTTGGAATCGGCGATCGGGCCCAGGATCTTGGAAGCGACACCCGGGATATCCGGCGTGTTGAGCAGAGTCAGCTTGGCTTCGTTGACATTGAAGGCGATGCCGGAGATCAGCGGTTCTTCCATGTTGTCTTCTTCCTCAGCGACGATCAGGGTACCCGGGCCATCCTCGAAGGAAGACAGCACACGCAGGGGAACATTGTACTTGCCGGCGAATTCCACCGAACGGATCTGCAGGATCTTGGAGCCCAGGCTCGCCATTTCCAGCATTTCCTCGACGGTCACCGTTTCCAGACGACGTGCCTTGGAGCACACGCGCGGGTCAGTGGTATAGACACCATCGACATCGGTGTAGATCTGGCACTCATCCGCCTTCAGTGCGGCAGCCAGGGCAACACCGGTGGTATCAGAGCCACCACGACCCAGCGTCGTGATGTTGCCCTCCTCATCGACACCCTGGAAGCCTGCCACCACGACCACCTTGCCATCGTCGAGGTCTTCACGCAGGTCATCGGTATCGATGCGCTGGATACGCGCCTTGGTGTGCGCGCTATCGGTGCGGATTCCCACCTGCGCCCCCGTGTAGGAGGTCGCGTCGACGCCGATCTTCTGCAGCGCCATGGCCAGCAGGGAAATGGTGACCTGCTCGCCAGTGGAGACCAGCATGTCCATCTCGCGCGGTGTCGGGTCATCATTGATCTCGCTGGCGAGACCGATCAGTCGGTTGGTCTCGCCACTCATGGCAGAGACGACCACGACAATCTGATGGCCTTCATCGCGGAATCGCTTGACCTTCTCGGCGACGGCCTTGATCCGCTCCACCGAGCCGACCGAAGTGCCTCCGAACTTCTGAACGTATAGCGCCATGTGCGTTTCCGTTATCCGTGTCCGTTTGCGTTGTCCCCACATGAAGCTCATGTGAGCCCAAAAAGAGGCCGGGTCTCCCCAGGAGGAGCCCGGCCTTCATCTTGTACTGTCAGCCCAGCTGGGCGTCTACCCATGATGGCACACCGGCCAGTGCACCCGGAAGCGAGGCAGCATCACTGCCACCGGCCTGGGCCATGTCAGCACGACCGCCACCCTTGCCGCCGACCTGCTCGGCCACGTGGCGTACCAGGTCACCCGCCTTGACGCGCGAGGTCAGGTCGTCGGTGACACCGGCGATCAGGCTGACCTTGTCACCGTCCGCGACGCCGAGCACCAGGATGCCGGAACCGAGCTTGGACTTGAGGTCATCCATCAGGCCGCGCAGCTCCTTGCCGGAAACGCCTTCGACCTGTTTGGCCAGCACCTTGATGCCCTGGACATTCGCGATGTCGCTGAGCATGTCGCTGGCCGAGGCAGATGCCAGCTTGGCCTTGAGGCGCTCAAGCTCCTTCTCGAGGCCGCGGTTGCGCTCCAGCAGGCTGCCAACGCGCTCCTCGACCTGTTCCGGCTTGGCCTTGAGACGCTCACCGAGGCGAGTCAGGGTCGCTTCCTGCGCAAGCAGGAAGTCACGCGCGGCGCGACCGGTGATGGCCTCGATACGACGCACGCCGGACGCGATACCGGTTTCGGCGAGAATGTGCATCTGGCCGATGTCGCCGCTGCGCTTGACGTGAGTCCCGCCGCACAGCTCGATGGAGAAGGCGTCCTGACCGATGGTCAGCACGCGGACCTCCTCACCATACTTGGCATCGAAGAGTGCCGCTGCGCCGCGCGCCTTGGCCTCATCGAGGCTCATGAACTCGATGGTGGTCTCGGCGTTGGCGAGGATCTGCGCGTTGACGATGCGCTCGACCTCGGACAGCTGCTCGGCCGTCATCGCTTCAAAGTGGCTGAAGTCGAAGCGCAGACGCTCGGCCGTGACCAGCGAGCCCTTCTGCTGAACGTGCTCGCCCAGCACCAGACGCAGCGCTTCGTGCAGCAGGTGCGTGGCGGAGTGGTTGCGCACGGAAGCCGCACGCAGCTCGGCATCGACCTGCGGACGCACCTTGTCACCGACCTTGAGAGCGCCTTCGATCAGCACACCGTGGTGCAGGTGATGGCCGGTCTGCTTCTGGGTATCGCTGACCTGAAAGCGGCCGCCATCCAGATGCAGATAGCCGGTGTCACCGGCCTGACCACCTGACTCGCCGTAGAACGGGGTGGTGTCGAGCACCACGATGCCCTTGGTGTCCACCTCGAGTTGCTCGACGGCATTGCCTTCGGCGTCGAACAGCGAGGTGACGGTGGCTTCCCCTTCCAACTGGTCGTAACCGGTGAAGACAGTCTCGCCTTCCAGCACCAGGTTGGCGGAGTAGTCGCCGCCGAAGTTGCTGGCGGCACGGGCGCGATCACGCTGTGCTTCCAGGGCCGCCTGGAAACCTGCCTCATCGAGGATCAGCTCGCGCTCGCGGCAGATGTCGGCGGTCAGGTCATACGGGAAGCCGTAGGTGTCGTAGAGCTTGAAGATGGTCTCGCCGTCGAGGGTATTGCCCTCGAGGCCAGCGATGGCTTCTTCCAGAAGCTTCATGCCATGTTCCAGCGTACGCGCGAACTGCTCTTCTTCCTTGAGCAGCACCCGTTCGATCTGCTCGCGTGCGGCGCGCAGTTCCGGATAGGCATCGCCCATCTCGCTGTCGAGAGCCGCGACCAGCTTGTAGAAGAAGCTGCCACGCGCGCCCAGCTTGTGACCATGACGCACGGCGCGACGGATGATGCGACGCAGCACGTAGCCACGGCCTTCGTTGGAGGGCAGCACGCCATCGGCGATCAGGAAGGCGCACGAGCGGATGTGGTCAGCCACCACACGCAGTGACGGCGTGGCGATGTTGTCGTGACCGATGATCTCGGCCGCGGCGGCCAGCAGATTCTGGAACAGGTCGATCTCGTAGTTGGAGTGCACGCCCTGCATCACGGCCGCGACACGCTCCAGGCCCATGCCGGTATCGATGGACGGCTTGGGCAGCGGGTGCAGCGTACCCTCGGCGTCACGGTCGAACTGCATGAAGACCAGGTTCCAGATCTCGATGTAGCGATCGCCATCTTCGTCCGGGCTGCCCGGCGGGCCACCGGCGACGTCTTCGCCATGGTCATAGAAGATCTCGGAGGACGGGCCACACGGGCCGGTGTCGCCCATCTGCCAGAAGTTGTCCTCGTCGAGACGCGAGAAGCGGTTCTGATCGATGCCGACCTCGTTGAACCAGATATCACGGGCTTCGTCATCGCTGACGTGCACGGTGACCCAAAGCTTCTCCTTCGGCAGGCCGAGTTCTTCGGTCAGAAACTTCCAGGCGAACTGGATGGCTTCACGCTTGAAGTAGTCGCCGAAGCTGAAGTTGCCCAGCATCTCGAAGAAGGTGTGGTGACGGGCGGTATAACCGACGTTGTCCAGGTCATTGTGCTTGCCACCGGCGCGCACGCAGCGCTGCGCGGAGGTCGCACGGCTGTAGCCACGCGGGTCACGACCCAGGAAGACATCCTTGAAGGGCACCATGCCGGCGTTGGTGAACAGCAGGGTCGGGTCGTTGTTCGGCACCAGAGAGCTGGTGGGAACGATGGTATGGCCCTGCTTCTCGAAATAGGTCAGGAAGGCGTTTCTGATTTCTGCGCTTTTCATAGAGGTTCCGTAGCGATGTGCGTAAAGACGCTCCGGGGGTCTTCTGCATGACTTCCGCATGGTTTCTGCATATTCATCCATGTGGGTATGCATGGAGGTGCAATGAAAAGCATGAAAGAAGGCGCCTGCCCCGTGCCGTCGCAAGACGACCTAGTATAACGTCTGTTCGCGCAAGCTAAAGGGGGGGAAATGTCCTGAAGCGCCGGTTTGCGCGTCATGAGAGCCAAACAGATGCTCGCCAGCTAGCCATCTTCCTCCTCATCACTCCAGGCGGACTCCATGGCATAGCGCAGCTGCTCATAGTCGAAGCCGCGCTGGAGCAGAAAGCGTTCGCGCCGTGCGCGCTCCTTTTGTCCCTCGCCGGGGCCGGAAAAGCGCCTGGCCAGCGTCTCGCGCGCCAGCTCGAAGAAATCCACCGCCTCGACATGGCCGAAGGCATCCGGCGTCGGGTCACTGGCGGCACGCATGACGGCATTGAGCGTCTCGCTATCGATACCACGCTGGCGCAGCTCCTGCTGGATACGCCTCGGCCCCTGCCCGCGCAGGACGCGCGTCCGCAGGAAGCTGGCGGCAAAGCGCTCATCGGATTGCAGGCCCTCCTCGGCCATGCGCTCCAGCACCTCCTCGATCAGCAGCTCGACCTCATCGCGACTCAAGGTCGCCTGCGCGCCCTCCTCGCCCGCGGCTTGCCGCTCTGCCAACTCGTCATCGCTGACCGCCCGCAGGTAGTCACGCTCCTTGAGATAGTCGTGCAGCTCACGGCGACTATGTTCGCGGCGCGCCAGTCGCGCGATGGCATCATTGCGCGCACGCCGTTGCGGCGTCATCGCACCTGAGTCGAGCGGTTGATATTCAGGCCCGCCCATTTCAGCGCTGTCATCGTGCATGGTCATGCTCTCCGGGGTTGAGCAGAAGGACATCGATGGACGTGAACGCAAGGCGCCCGCCTCCGAGTCATCGGGGCGGGCGCCTTGCGTTCATCGCACCGGGTCGGAAACGACACGCTGAGATGACGCCAGCCTGACGGCCGGCGCTCTTGCTCTTTCTTCTGGACGAGCCTCAATCGAGATCGATATCCAGGTCGTCTTCACTCTCGGCGGCCGCGGCCTCTTTCGACTCTTCCTTGGCTTCCGGGGCTGCCAGCAACTGGGCGCGGATCTGGGTTTCAATCTCCTCCATGATGGCGGGATTGTCTTCCAGGTACTGGGCGGAGTTGGCCTTGCCCTGGCCGATCTTGCTGCCCTGATAGCTGTACCAGGCACCTGACTTGCCGACCAGACCACACTGCACACCCAGGTCGATCACCTCACCGGCGTGATAGATGCCCTTGCCGTAGAGAATCTGGAACTCGGCCTGACGGAACGGCGGCGCGACCTTGTTCTTGACGACCTTGACGCGGGTCTCGTTACCGGTGACTTCATCACCGGACTTCACGGAACCGGTACGACGGATATCCAGACGCACGCTGGAGTAGAACTTCAGTGCGTTACCGCCAGTCGTGGTTTCGGGGCTGCCGAACATCACGCCGATCTTCATGCGGATCTGGTTGATGAACACCACCATGCAGTTGGCGTTCTTGATGTGACCGGTCACCTTGCGCAGCGCCTGGGACATCAGACGCGCCTGCAGGCCAACGTGTGAGTCACCCATCTCGCCTTCGATCTCGGCACGCGGCGTCAGTGCTGCCACGGAGTCGACGATGATGACGTCAACACCGCCGGAACGTACCAGCATGTCGACGATCTCGAGCGCCTGCTCACCGGTGTCCGGCTGGGAGACCAGCATCTCGTCCAGATTGACGCCCAGCTTCTCGGCGTAGGACGGATCCAGTGCGTGCTCGGCATCGATGAAGGCACACACCTTGCCCTGCTTCTGCGCCTGGGCGATGACCGAGAGGGTCAGTGTCGTCTTGCCCGAGGATTCCGGGCCGTAGATCTCGACCACGCGCCCGAAGGGCAGGCCGCCGATGCCGAGTGCGATATCCAGCCCCAGAGAACCGGTGGAAACCGACGGGATGGCCACACGCGGGGCATCGCCCATGCGCATGACGGCGCCCTTGCCGAACTGGCGCTCGATCTGGGACAGCGCCGCGTTCAGCGCCTTGGTACGATTGTCGTCCTTTGCCATGTGGCCTCCTGTCGAACGGCGGAGCCACACGGGCTGCCACCTGGAATAGAGAATTCTGTCACTGAGAGCTGAGCAGACACCGTCAGACTAGCGGCTGAGGTGCCGTGGCAAAACCCTGTATACATGGACAGTATAATGCCGCAAGTTGCGTCGCTCTGCCAGTCCGGTGGTGCGCTTTTTCAGGCAGCACCCCCAACGCGGGGCTTGCATCGGACTCACGCGTCTTCGGTGCCGATCTGCAAGGCCTCCACGCGCTTGATCAAGCCCTGCAACGCCTCCCGCACGGCGGCGTCACGCACCGCCTGCCGGTCGCCGGGAAAGTGACAGCAGCGTGCCTGCTGGCGCGCCTCGCTCCCCCACGCCAGCCACACGGTGCCGACGGGCTTCTCGTCACTTCCCCCGCCGGGGCCGGCCACGCCGCTGATCGCCACCCCCAGCTCAGCGCCGCTGTCGCGACAGGCGCCCCGCACCATCTCGCACACGACCGCCTCGGAGACGGCGCCGAAAGTTTCAAGCGATGCCTCACTGACCCCCAGCAGCCGCTGCTTGGTGGCATTGGAATAGGTCACGTAGCCCGCATCGAAATAGCTGGAGCTGCCGGCAATCGCCGTGATCGCGGCACTCACGCCGCCCCCGGTGCACGACTCGGCGGTGGTGACGCGCACGCCGCGCGCGATCGCCAGCGCCTGCAACTGCTCAGCCAGAGCATTCACGCACGCAGCCTCGGGTGTCGTACCAGTCAATTGGCTCACGAACTTTCTCCCTGTAAAGGTCATCAAGTGAAAAGGGCAGCGAGCATGAGACATCACAGGCATTGGAGCCGGCCGCGCCAGTCCGTAGAATATCGCGCATCCCGCATGCCGTGTTCTCGCATGTGTGCTTTTTCCCATTGCAGTGCAGTCAAGGAAGTCCATGGCCATGGCCAAGAACAGCGCGCCCCAGATGACGCCGATGATGACGCAGTACATGAAGATCAAACGCGAGCACCCCGGCGTGCTGCTGTTCTATCGCATGGGCGACTTCTATGAACTGTTTCATGAGGACGCAAAACGCGCAGCACAACTGCTCGATATCACGTTGACGGCGCGCGGCAGCTCCGGCGGTTCACCGATCCCCATGGCAGGGGTGCCCTACCACAGCGCCGAAGGTTATCTGGCACGTCTGGTCAAGATGGGCGAATCGGTGGCCATCTGTGAGCAGATCGGTGACCCGGCGACCAGCAAGGGGCCTGTCGAGCGCAAGGTGGTGCGTATCGTCACGCCGGGGACGCTGCATGATGAGGCGCTGCTGGATGCCAGCCGCGACAACCTGCTGGTGGCGCTGCACCGTGATGGAGAGACCTGGGGCCTGGCCGCTCTCGAGCTCTCCTCCGGTCGCTTCAGCGTGCTCGAGGTCAATGGTGATGACGAGCTGCTGGCCGAGATCCAGCGCCTGTCGCCTGCCGAAGTCATGGTCGGCGAAAGCCGTACCCTCCCCGCCAGCCTGTCCTCGCGCCCAGGCCTGACCCGCCAGAGCGATTGGCACTTCGATCACGAGACTGCCTTGCGCCTGCTGTGCGATCAGTTCGGCGTCCAGGACCTCAACGGCTTTGGCTGCAGCCACCTGACGCGCGCCGTCACGGCAGCCGGTGCCCTGCTCGACTATGCTCGCGACACCCAGCGCACCGGCCTGCCCCACGTGACCGCGCTGGCCGTCGAAAGCCGCGATGACTCGGTGGTGATCGATGCCGCCAGCCGCCGCAACCTCGAGATCGATACCAACCTGGGTGGCACCGGCGACAACACGCTGGCCAGCGTGCTTGACGTCACCGCGACCGCGATGGGCTCACGCCTGCTCAAGCGCTGGCTCAACCGCCCGCTGCGCGATCAGCGCCAGATCGGCCAGCGTCAGGCGGCGGTACAGCGTCTACTGGATGGCGACTACCCCTTCGAACTGCAAGGCCTGCTCAAGCGCATCGGAGATGTGGAGCGCATCCTCGCCCGTGTCGCGCTGCGCAGCGCACGCCCCCGGGACATGGCACGCCTGCGCGATGGTCTCAACACCCTGCCCGAGCTGCGCGCCGTGCTCGCCAGCGTCGAGAAAGGCAGCGCCATCGATGACCTGCGCGATGCCATCCGCCTGTTCCCGGCACTTTCCGCGATGCTCAGCGAGGCGCTGGTCGAGAATCCGCCGGTGGTGCTGCGCGATGGTGGCGTGATCGCCGATGGCTACGACGATGAGCTGGACGAGTATCGCGGCCTGTCCGAGAACGCCGGCCAGTATCTGGTCGCACTCGAGACTCGCGAGCGCGAGCGCACCGGCCTGAGCAACCTCAAGGTCGGCTACAACCGCGTGCATGGCTACTTCATCGAACTGCCGCGCTCGCAATCGGCCGAGGCCCCGCCGGAATACATCCGTCGCCAGACCCTCAAGAATGCCGAGCGCTTCATCATCCCCGAACTCAAGGAATTCGAGGACAAGGCGCTGTCCGCCAAGTCCAAGTCACTGGCGCGCGAGAAGCTGCTGTATGAGCACCTGCTGGATGATCTGAATACCGAACTGGATGGCCTGCAGCAGACGGCCCGTGCGCTGGCATCACTGGATGTGCTGACCGCCTTCGCCGATCGCGCCGCCGCGCTCGATTTCGTGCGTCCAGAACTCAGCGAGACCCCGGGCATCGACATCGAAGGCGGCCGCCATCCGGTAGTCGAACATGTCAGCGACCATCCCTTCGTCCCCAACGATGTGCGCTTCGATGATACGCGGCGCATGCTGGTGATCACCGGCCCCAACATGGGCGGTAAATCCACCTACATGCGTCAGACGGCACTGATCGCTCTGCTCGCGCATACCGGCAGCTTCGTGCCGGCGACGCGCGCCTGCATCGGCCCGCTGGATCGCATCTTCACGCGCATCGGCTCATCGGATGACCTGGCCGGCGGCCGCTCGACCTTCATGGTCGAGATGACCGAGACCGCCAGCATCCTGCACAACGCCACTGACGAGAGCCTGGTGTTGATGGATGAGATCGGCCGCGGCACCTCGACCTTCGATGGTCTGTCACTGGCATGGGCCAGCGCCGAGCATCTGGCGCGCACGCGTGCCTTTACCCTGTTCGCGACCCATTACTTCGAGATGACGGCGCTGCCCGAGCATGCCGATGCCGTCGCCAACGTGCACCTGACGGCCGCTGAGCACGGCGATGGCATCGTCTTCATGCACCGCGTCGAGGAAGGCCCTGCCAGCCAGAGCTATGGCCTGCAGGTGGCCCAGCTGGCCGGGGTGCCGCAGAGCGTCATCCTGCGCGCGCGCGAGAAGCTGACCAGCCTGGAGCAGCAGGAAATCGATCGCCCACAGGTGGCGCGCGAGGATGCGCTGGGCCAGCCGGTACCGCAACAGAATGACCTGTTCGCGGCACCGCCGCATCCGGTCGTCGAAGCCCTCAACGGCCTTGACCCGGATGATCTGAGCCCCAAGCGAGCGCTGGAGCTGATCTACGAATGGCACCGGCAGCGCTGAGTGCCGTCACGCCTGCTCCGAGAAGGAACGGCAAGGCTCAAGAGTGAATGGCAAGACTCGACAGCAACCTTCGGGCATAGCACCATTCCAAAACGATCCGCCCCTGCTGATTGCGGGGGCGGCAGAGCGCCACTAGAATAACGCCTTATAACATCTGCGCCGCTTATAACCTGAAGGCCATGATGTCGCCGAGACGACACATGGTGGGCGCCTGGACCACGACCTACGAGAGAGACGCCAATCCGCGTCAGGAGACCTGCATGGCATTCATCGTCACCGAGAACTGCATTCGCTGCAAATACACCGACTGCGTGGAAGTCTGCCCGGTGGATTGCTTCTACGAAGGCCCGAACTTCCTGGTGATCAACCCGGATGAGTGCATTGACTGCGCGCTGTGCGAACCGGAATGCCCCGCCGAAGCCATCTTCTCCGAGGATGAAGTGCCGGAGAACCAGAAGGAATTCATCGAGCTGAATGCCGATCTGGCCGAAGTCTGGCCGAACATCAGCGAGAAGAAGGACGCCATGGAAGACGCCGAGAAGTGGGATGGTGTCGACGGCAAGCTTGAGTATCTGGAGCAGTAAGCCCCTCAAGTCACCCGCATCTCGCGTGGCTAGCGGCTTGCCCGCCCTGACAGGGCAAAGCCCGGCTCTGACGACAGAAACGGCAGCGATTCCCCCGGGAGCCGCTGCCGTTTCTGTATCTGATGCCTGAAGCCTGTGCCTGAAGAGCTCGCGCTGAGAACTCCTCCCCCCCCGACCTCCAGACATAAAAAAAGGGCGACCCCGTAAGGTCGCCCGCTCCAAGCGTGTCCCTGTCGATCCATCCTGGATCGCACTCCTGAGTGCTGTCCCTGCCCTTCACGACATCCTGTCATTCGGGGCGCACCGTCACGCGTGGCGGGCATTGCAGCACTGCTCGCGCAGCTGTCCCACCGCAATGCCCGTTAGTGCAGATATTTGCCTGTCCTGCTGTCCTGCCCATGCATTGCCCGGCGTCCTGCCTTTACCGCTCCCTGCCTGTGCAGCTGACAGCCTCACGACATTCCTTGTCCGACTATCCTTGTCGTGGCTTCCTGCCACTTGATGCTGCCGCTGTCTGCCCCATCATTCCTGACACAGATGATGTCCCGTCATCCGTCACTTCCTGTGAAGGGCAAGCTTCCTGACTGCATATCAGAGCCTGGGGCTCTTCGACACTCCGTGTCGTTATCGTGCTTCCTGCCTGTGTGGCGCTTCCCATCGCCGACGGATCATCCTGATCCTGACACACTCCGGTGTCATGCCCGCCATCCTTGCTTCCTTGGCATCTCTCGCCTGACTCCTTCAAGCGAAGATATGCAGCTCTCTGCTACCGACGTCCATGCCAGGTCCTTTTCCGCCGAGCGTCCTGCTCAGCGGGGCGAAACGTCCTGTCTCGCCATCAAGTCTTTTCTGATCATCCCGTTGGCATCCTGCCGAGACTGCGGTGTCCCGCCGCACCCTCACGTCCATGCAGCCATTCTGGGCAGCATTCGCCGGCGAGGCAACTAGCCAAACCTCTTACCCCGCTATACCCGAACAGACCATCAGAGAAAATATATTCAATAAAAACAAGTAGATAATGAAGAACATACGTTCATATCCGCAGGCGACTCGCAGTCAGTGTCTCGATTGTCCTGCGGAATTTGTAAGAGATGACTTACACGAGATCAGTGCCTGGAAGCGGTCCATTTCCTGCCTCCCCACTCATTCATCGCCTGCAATGCACAACGGGGCCGTGCCAGAAGGCACGACCCCGTTGCAAGTTACCTCTACGGTGCTGGGCGCTGAGCCCCTCGCACCACGGGCAATTACTGACCCTTGATCTCTTTCAGACCGTTGTAAGCCACGTCTCCCAGCTGCTGCTCGATCACCAGCAGACGATTGTACTTGGCGACACGATCAGAGCGGCACAGAGAACCGGTCTTGATCTGGCCAGCACAGGTACCGACGGCGAGGTCGGCGATGGTGGTGTCTTCGGTCTCGCCACTACGGTGGGAGATGACCGCGGTGAAGCCGGCGGCCTGCGCCATCTTGATCGCATCCAGAGTCTCGGACAGTGAGCCGATCTGGTTGAACTTGATCAGGATGGAGTTGCCGATGCCTTCATCGATACCGCGGCTCAGGATGCGCGTATTGGTGACGAACAGGTCGTCGCCGACCAGCTGCACCTTGTCACCCAGCTCGTCGGTCAGCATCTTCCAGCCTTCCCAGTCGGACTCATCCATGCCGTCTTCGATGGAGGCGATCGGATATTCCGCGGCCAGGCCCGCCAGATAGTCGACGAAACCACGTGCGTCGAAGCTCTTGCCTTCGCCGGACAGGTTGTACTGACCGTCCTGGTAGAACTCGGAAGACGCGCAATCCAGCGCCAGAGTCACATCGGTGCCCAGGGTGTAGCCCGCATCGCTGACGGCCTGCTTGATGACGGCCAGTGCTTCGGAGTTGGACGCCAGGTTCGGAGCAAAGCCACCTTCATCACCCACGGAGGTGCTCAGCTCGCGCCCCTGCAGCACCTTCTTCAGCGCGTGGAAGATCTCGGCGCCGGTGCGCAATGCTTCACGGAAGGTCGGCGCGCCGACCGGCTGGACCATGAACTCCTGGATGTCGACGTTGTTGTCGGCATGCTCACCGCCGTTGATGATGTTCATCATCGGCACCGGCATGGAGTACTGGCCCGGCTGGCCGTAGAGCTCAGCGATGTGAGCGTAGAGCTCGATGCCCTTGGCCTGCGCTGCCGCCTTGGCAGCCGCCAGAGAGACGGCAAGAATCGCGTTGGCACCCAGCGATTCCTTGTTCTCGGTACCATCCAGCGCCAGCATGGCATCGTCCAGCGCGCGCTGGTCGAGTGCATCCATGCCCACGAGGCGCTCGCGGATCGCGCCATTGACGGCTTCGACTGCCTTCAGCACGCCCTTGCCCAGATAACGGCTCTTGTCGCCATCACGCAATTCCAGCGCTTCACGCGAACCGGTGGAGGCACCGGAAGGCGCGCAGGCACTGGCGCGTTGGCCACCTTCCAGCACGACCTCGGCCTGTACGGTCGGGTTACCACGGGAATCGAGCACCTCAAGGGCGCGGATTTCGACGATATTGGCCATCTTGTGTCGTCCTCTACACGGGGGATTGAAACACCACGACGGGCATCTTGCCCATAGTGCAAAAAGGCCGCTCACACAGAGGTGAACGGCCAGTAGTCCTGCTCAACGAATGTCCAGCGGCGCGAAGCCCTTGACCAGCGCATCCAGCGATTGCAGCTGGCGCAGGAAGGGTTCGAGCTGGTCCAGCGGCAAGGCGCAGGGGCCGTCACACTTGGCGTTGTCCGGGTCCGGATGCGCTTCGAGGAACAGACCCGCAAGCCCCAAGGCGACACCGGAGCGTGCCAGATCGAAGACCTGCTCACGGCGCCCGCCAGCGGAATCGACTCGCCCGCCCGGGCGCTGCAGCGAGTGGGTGACATCGAACAAGACCGGCAGGCCGCTATCCTTCATCTCGGCCATGCCGAGCATGTCGACCACCAGGTTGTTGTAACCGAAGCTGGAGCCACGCTCGCACAGCAGAATCCGGTCATTGCCCGCTTCACCGCACTTGGCGACGATATGGCGCATCTCGTGCGGCGCGAGGAACTGCGGCTTCTTGACGTTGATGACGGCGCCGGTGCGCGCCATGGCCACGACCAGGTCCGTCTGCCGCGCCAGGAAGGCCGGCAGCTGAATGACATCGGCCACTTCCGCCACGGCTGCCGCCTGATGCGGCTCATGCACGTCCGTGATGATCGGCACACCGAAGCGCGACTTGATCTCGGCCAGAATCTCGAGCCCCTTCTCCATCCCGGGTCCGCGGTAGGAGTGCATGGAGCTGCGGTTGGCCTTGTCGAAGCTGGCCTTGAAGACGTACGGCATGCCCAGGCGTGACGTCACCTCGACGTACTGCTCGGCGACTTCCAGCGCCAGCTCCCGCGATTCGAGCACGTTCATGCCACCGAAAAGCGTCATCGGACGATCGTTGGCGACTTGCAGACCCGCAAAGTCGATCACGCGTTGTTCGTTGCTCATCTCTGCACCGTCCATCAAATCGTTGTCCATCGGCAGTCTGCCTGATGATGCTCTGGCGAACATCAAGACCTGCAACCACCACGCAGAAGACCTACGGGCGCCACCCGAGGTGGCGCCCGCTCAACACCCTATCACTCGCCGCGAGTACGCGCCGCCTTGTGATTGAGCGCGGCATTCACGAAGCCGGTGAACAGCGGATGGCCATCACGCGGCGTGGAGGTGAATTCCGGGTGGAACTGACATGCCACGAACCATGGGTGATCCGGCAGCTCGACCATCTCGACCAGCGAGTTGTCGACGCTGCGACCGGAGAAGATCAGGCCCGCTTCTTCCAGGGCCGGCACGAACTGGTCATTGACCTCATAGCGGTGACGGTGACGCTCGACGATCTCGTCGCTGCCATAGGCCTGATGCGCCTTGGAGCCGTTGAGCAGGCTGCAGGCCTGACCGCCAAGACGCATGGTGCCGCCCAGATCAGACGCCGCATCGCGGGTCTCGATCTTGCCTTCCGGCGTCAGCCACTCGGTGATCAGACCGACCACCGGGTGCTGGGTGTCATGGGTGAATTCGGTAGAGTTGGCATCGCTCCAGCCCGCCACATTACGTGCGAACTCGATGACGGCAACCTGCATGCCCAGGCAGATGCCCAGATACGGCACCTTGTTCTCACGCGCGAAGCGCGCGGTGGCGATCTTGCCTTCCACACCACGCTCGCCGAAGCCGCCCGGCACCAGCACCGCGTCCTTGCCGATCAGGCGGTCGGTGCCGTTGCGCTCGATTTCCTCGGAGTCGATGAAGTCGACGTTGACCTTCACACGCCCCTGGATACCGGCGTGGGTCAGCGCCTCGTTCAGCGACTTGTAGGCGTCGAGCAGCTCCATGTACTTGCCGACCATCGCGATGTTGATGGTCTTGAGCGGGTTGAGCTTGGCGTCGAGCACCGCGACCCATTCGGACATGTCGGCCTCTTTGGCCTCCAGGCGGAACTTGTCGCAGACGATCTCATCGAGGCCGGCTTCGTGGAGCATCAACGGAATGCGATAGATGGTGTCAGCATCCTGCAGTGAGACGACGGCACGCTCTTCGACGTTGGTGAACAGCGAGATCTTGCGACGCTCGCTTTCCTCGATCTCGACTTCGCTGCGGCAGATCAGGATATCCGGCTGGATACCGATGGAGCGCAGCTCCTTGACGCTGTGCTGGGTCGGCTTGGTCTTGGTCTCGCCAGCCGTCTTGATGTACGGCACCAGCGTCAGGTGCATGAAGAGCGCACGCTCGCCACCCAGCTGCGCACGCAGCTGACGGATGGACTCCAGAAACGGCAGCGACTCGATGTCACCCACGGTACCACCGATCTCGACCAGTGCGACGTCATACCCTTCACCACCGGCGATCACGCGGCGCTTGATCTCGTCGGTGATGTGCGGGATGACCTGCACCGTTCCACCGAGGTAGTCACCGCGGCGCTCCTTGCGCAGCACGTGCTCGTAGACACGGCCGGTGGTGAAGTTGTTGCCCTGGGTCATGCGCGAGCGGATGAAACGCTCGTAGTGACCGAGGTCGAGGTCGGTTTCCGCGCCATCTTCGGTGACAAAGACTTCGCCGTGCTGGAACGGGCTCATGGTGCCCGGATCGACGTTGATGTACGGATCCAGCTTGAGGATGGTGACCTTGAGGCCACGGGCCTCGAGAATAGCCGCCAGCGAAGCGGATGCGATGCCCTTGCCAAGCGAGGACACAACGCCGCCCGTCACGAAGATAAATCGTGTCATGGAAACCTGCCGAAAACGTGAGCTGTAGGAGAGATCCGGGGGGAACGGATCAGGATGGGTCGCCAGTCTAGCGGAAAGGCTGCTCCGGCTCAATTTGAATGCCACCATCTGCCCTTCTCGCGCCACCATCCGATGCACCGTCATAACGCATCAGGCCCGCCATGGCGGGCCTGATGCGTGACGTCAGTTCACCTTTACACTTCCAGGAAATCAAGAATCCCTTCAGCGGCACGGCGCCCTTCATCGATGGCGGTCACCACCAGGTCGGAGCCGCGCACCATGTCACCGCCAGCGAACACCTTGGCGTTGGTGGTCTGGAAGGCATGACGCTCGGCGCTGGTCGCGATGCGGCCACGCTCATCGACGGCGATGTCGAAGTCGGCGAACCACGGTGCAGGGCTTGCCTGGAAGCCGAAGGCCACGACCACGGCATCCGCCGGCAGAATCTCTTCAGATCCCGGCACCACTTCCGGACGCTGACGGCCATTGGCATCCGGCTCACCCAGACGGGTGCGCACGACCTTGACGCCTTCGACCTTGCCATCGCCGACCACTGCCACCGGCTGACGGTTGAAGAGGAAATCGACGCCCTCTTCGCGAGCATTGGTCACCTCACGGCGTGAGCCCGGCATGTTGGCCTCGTCACGACGGTAGGCACAGGTCACGCTTTCCGCGCCCTGACGGATGGAGGTGCGGTTGCAGTCCATCGCGGTATCACCACCGCCGAGCACCACGACCTTCTTGCCTTCCATGGAGACGTAATCCGCCGGGTCCTTCTCGAAGCCCAGGCAGTGATTGACGTTGGCGATCAGGAAGTCGAGCGCCTTGTGCACGCCCGGCAGATCCTCGCCCGGGAAGCCGCCACTCATGGCGTTGTAGGTACCCATGCCCAGGAAGACGGCATCGTATTCCTCGAGCAGCGCATCGAAGGTCACATCACGCCCGACCTCGACATTGAGACGGAACTCCATGCCCATCTCTTCGAAGATCTCGCGGCGACGCGTCATCACGCCCTTCTCGAGCTTGAACTCCGGGATGCCGAAGGTCAGCAGACCGCCGATTTCCGGATGGCGATCATAGATCACCGGACGCACGCCATTGCGCACCAGAATATCGGCGGCACCGAGACCCGCCGGGCCTGCACCGATGATGGCGACGCGCTTGTCGGTCCAGCTGACCTTGGACATGTCGGGACGCCAGCCCATCGCGAAGGCGGTGTCGGTGATGTACTTCTCCACCGAGCCGATGGTGACGGCACCGAAGCCGTCATTCAGGGTGCAGTCGCCCTCACAGAGACGGTCCTGCGGGCAGACGCGACCACAGACTTCCGGCAGCGAGTTGGTCTGGTGAGAGAGCTCGGCAGCTTCGAGGATGTTGCCCTCGGAGACCAGCTTCAGCCAGTTGGGAATGTAGTTGTGTACCGGGCACTTCCACTCACAGTAGGGGTTGCCACAGCCCAGGCAGCGATGTGCCTGGCTGGCGGCTTCTACCGGCTTGAACTCGGCATAGATCTCGTTGAACTCACGTGCGCGCACGCGAGCATCTTTCTTCTGCGGGTCCTGACGACCCACATCGATGAACTGGAAGTCGTTGGCGAGCTGATTGGCCATGATGAATCCTCTCTCAAAATCCGGGCACCGTCGCGGTGCGGGCCCTCACCCGAGGCATGCTGGGGTGAGGGATGCGATCACTCCGGCTGACGCCGTGACTGGTCCAGCAGGCCGTTGAGGCTTGCCGCCTTCGGCTTGACCAACCAGAAGTGACGCACGAAGTCAGGGAAATCGCGCAGGATGTCGCGCCCGCGCTCGGAGCCGGTCTCGGCCACATATTCCTCGATGACTTCGCGCAGATGGCGACGATAGGCCTCCATGGCTTCGGTATTGATGCGGTGGATTTCCACCAGCTCGTGGTTGTACTTGTCGACGAAGTCGCGATTCTCGTCCAGCACGTAGGCGAAGCCGCCCGTCATGCCCGCGCCGAAGTTGACGCCTGTCTCGCCCAATACGCACACCAGACCGCCGGTCATGTACTCACAGCAGTGGTCGCCCGCGCCTTCGATCACGGCGTGCGCACCGGAGTTGCGCACCCCGAAGCGCTCGCCGGCGGTGCCCGCGGCGTACAGCCGTCCGCCGGTCGCGCCGTACAGGCAGGTGTTGCCGATGATGGCGGTCTTGTGGCTCTCGAAGCGCGAACCACGCGGCGGCACGATGGTCAGCTTGCCGCCGTTCATGCCCTTGCCGACATAGTCATTGGCGTCGCCTTCCAGATGCATCTCGAGTCCGTGCGCGTTCCAGACACCGAAGCTCTGGCCTGCTACACCGGTCAGACTGACCTTGAGCGGCGATCCTGCCAGCCCGGCCTCGCCATAGCGCTTGGCGATTTCACCCGAGACACGCGCACCCACCGAGCGGTCACAGTTGGTGACATGGAAGCTGAACTCGCCACCGCTGCGGCTGTCGATCGCCGATTCCATCGCGGCCAGCATCTCGAGATTCTTGGCACCGGGATCATGCGGCTCGTTGCGGCTGACCTGGCAGAACTGCGGCGCATCCTTGGGCACGAAGTCATTGCCCAGCAACGGCGTGAGGTCGAGACGACGCTGCGCGTTGGTCTCGCCTTCCAGCACTTCGAGCAGATCGGTACGACCGATCAGGTCGGTGATCTGACGCACGCCCAGCAGCGCCATCAGCTCGCGCACTTCCTCGGCGATGAAGCGGAAGTAGTGCTTGACCATCTCGACGGTGCCGCGGAAATGCTCGTCACGCAGCGCCTGGTGCTGGGTCGCGACACCGGTGGCACAGTTGTTCAGGTGACAGATACGCAAGTACTTGCAGCCCAGCGCGACCATCGGCGCGGTGCCGAAGCCGAAGCTCTCGGCGCCCAGGATCGCGGCCTTGACCACATCGAGACCGGTCTTGAGGCCGCCATCCGTCTGCAGACGGATCTTGTGGCGCAGCTGGTTGATGCGCAGCGCCTGATGCACCTCGGGCAGCCCCAGCTCCCACGGGGAACCGGCGTGCTTGATCGAGGTGATCGGGCTGGCCGCGGTGCCACCGTCATAGCCGGAGACGGTGATCAGGTCGGCGTACGCCTTGGCGACACCGGTGGCGATGGTGCCGATCCCCGGCTCGGAGACCAGCTTGACCGAGACCTGCGCCGACGGATTGACCTGCTTGAGATCGAAGATCAGCTGCGCCAGATCCTCGATGGAATAGATATCGTGATGCGGCGGCGGCGAGATCAGTGTCACCCCCGGCACGGCATAGCGCAGACGTGCGATCAGGTCGTTGACCTTGCCCCCCGGCAGCTGACCGCCTTCACCGGGCTTGGCGCCCTGTGCGACCTTGATCTGCAGTACCTCGGCATTGACCAGGTACGCCGGTGTGACACCGAAGCGACCGGAGGCGATCTGCTTGATCTTGGAGGAGCGCACGGTGCCGTAACGCGCCGGGTCTTCGCCACCCTCACCTGAGTTGGAGCGCCCGCCGGCCTCGTTCATGGCCTGAGCCAGCGCTTCATGTGCCTCGGGAGACAGCGCGCCAAGCGACATGCCGGCGCTGTCGAAGCGCGGCAGCAGGGACTCGACGGACTCGACTTCCTCGATCGGCAGCGGCTCGGCGACCGGCTTGAGGGTCAGCAGGTCACGAATGGTCGCCACCGGACGCTCGTTGACCAGGCGCGCGAATTCCTTCCACTTGCCGTAGTCACCCTGCTGCACGGCCTGCTGCAGCTTCACCACCACATCCGGGTTGTAGGCGTGGTATTCACCGCCATGCACGTACTTGACCAGCCCGCCCTGCTTGATGCGCTTGCGAGGCAGCCAGGCTTCACGGGCCAGCAGCTCCTGCTGGAACTGCAGCTCTGCAAAGCCGGCGCCTTCGATGCGCGAGGCCATGCCGGTAAAGCACATGTCCATGACTTCACTGTTGAGGCCGACCGCCTCGAACAGCTGCGAGCCACGGTAGGAGCCGATGTGCGAGATGCCCATCTTGGACAGGATCTTGTAGAGGCCCTTCTGCATGCCCTTGCGATAGTTCTCGCGGGCATCTGCCGGGTTGCCGGACAGCTCGCCAGTGCGATGCATGTCAGCCATCACCTGATAGGCAAGGTACGGGTAGACCGCCGTGGCGCCGACCCCGAACAGCACTGCCATCTGGTGCGCGTCACGCGCATAGCCGGTCTCGATCACCAGGTTGACGCGCGGGCGCAGGGCCAGCGCACCGAGGTGATGATGGATGGCGCCAGTCGCCAGTGCGGCATGGATCGGCAGCTGCCCCTTCTTCAAGCCACAGTCGCTGAGTACCAGGATCACCTTGCCATTGCGCGCCGCTTCCTCGGCCTGCTGACAGAGGCCCTTGAGCGCCTGCTTGAGGGAGTCCTGCGCCGGATCGTAGTGCAGCTTGAGCGTCTGCGAGGTGAAGGCCGGATCTTCGTGATTGACCAGCGCATTGAACTTGCGCGGTGACAACACCGGCGTGGTCAGGATCAGGCGATGCGCGTGTTCCGGCGTCGCGTCGAAGATGTTGAGCTCGGCACCACAGCAGGTCTCCAGCGACATCACGATCGCTTCGCGCAGCGGATCGATCGGCGGATTGGTGACCTGGGCGAACTTCTGACGGAAGTAGTCAGTCAGAACGCGATTCTGGCGCGACAGCACGGCCATCGGCGTGTCATCGCCCATCGAGCCGACCGCCTCCTGACCGCTCTCGGCCAGCGGGCGCAGCAACTGATCGCGCTCCTCGAAGCTGACCTGGAACATCTTCTGGTAGACGTCCAGCTGATCGGCATCCATCGGCTGGAAGCGCGCCAGCTCGGTCAGCGCTGACTCGAGATAGTTGGCGTTCTCACGCAGCCAGCGCTTGTAGGGATGTGCGCCCTTGAGGCGCTCACTGACCTGATCGGTGTGCAGCACTTCACCGGTCTCGGTATCGACGCCCAACACCTGACCCGGCCCGACGCGCCCCTTGGCGACGACATCTTCCGGCTTGTAATCGTAGGTGCCGATTTCGGAGGCCAGGGTGATGAAACCATTGCGCGTGATGACCCAACGCGCCGGACGCAGACCGTTGCGGTCCAGCATGCACACGGCATGGCGACCGTCGGTGAGCACGATGCCCGCCGGGCCGTCCCAGGCCTCCATGTGCATGGAGTTGTATTCGTAGAAGGCACGCAGATCGGAGTCCATCTGCTCGACGTTCTGCCATGCCGGCGGCACCATCATGCGAATGGCGCGATAGATATCCATGCCCCCGGTCAGCAGGACTTCCAGCATGTTGTCCATGCTGGAGGAGTCGGAGCCGACGGTGTTGACGATCTCGTCCAGCTCGGCGATCTCGGGCAGCTGCTCGGAGACGAAGTTCTCCTTGCGCGCATTGGCCCAGCCGCGGTTGGCCTCGATGGTGTTGATCTCGCCATTGTGGGCGAGGAAGCGGAACGGCTGGGCCAGCGGCCAGCGTGGCGCGGTGTTGGTCGAGAAGCGCTGGTGGAAGACACAGATCGCGGTCTCGAGACGCGGGTCGCCCAGATCCTTGTAGAAGCGCGGAAGATCTTCCGGCATCACCAGGCCCTTGAAGGAGATGACCTTGCTGGAGAGCGAGCAGACGTAGAAGTCCTCTTCGCTCTTCAGCGCCTGCTCGGCATAGCGACGCGCCATGAACAGATCGACATTGAAGGCGATGTCAGTACGCTCATCGGCGGCGCCGACGAAGACCTGACGGATGCGCGGCAGGCAGTCGCGGGCCATCGGGCCGCACACGCTGTCATCTACCGGCATTTCGCGCCAGCCCAGCACCTCGAGGTTGCGCGCGCTCAGCGCCGACTCGAAAGCATCACGCGCGGATTGTTCACGCGCGTCATCATCAGGCAGGAAAAGCGTGCCGACGGCATAGCGAGCGCCCAGTTCCAGCCCGAGGGATTCTCGAGCGATCTGGCGCATGAAGCCGTCCGGCATCTTGAGCAGCAGGCCACAGCCATCGCCGGTCTTGCCATCAGCGGCAATTCCGCCACGGTGGGTCATGCAGGTCAGGGATTCAATGGCGGTCTGCAGCAGTTCGTGGCTCGCCTGCCCTTCCATATGGGCGATCAGACCGAAGCCGCAGTTGTCGCGGAACTCTCCCGGATGGTGGAGACCTTTGTTCATGGGGCGTGCCTCACGGAGAAATCATGTGTCCAGATGCTTTTTTTCAAGCATTTTCCCGGTTATAGTTATCGGTTATCTTTATTTTTATACCTGCCGATAGTGGCGCCATCAGTGTCGCTACACGACGCCAGATTTCCCTCGAGCATATCCCCCAGCTTCCCGCCTGCGCAATTCTCCACAGGTCGCCCATCGACCAAAAAAACCTGACAAAACCGAAGGTTAGAAGAACCCCTAACCAAAAAACCCTGTAGGCTCAAGCGCTTAGCGGGTAGACATGCCTCATGAATTTCGCCTTGCAACTTTAGTATTGGCTGAATAAAAAACAGCGTTTTTATTCGATCTGCCCCATACCGATTACGCATACGGCATACCAATTCAGGAATCACGCTCCACCAATGACTCCGCCACGGCGCGCTGATACTTGCCAAAAGACAAGTCGCCAAAAGAAAAGCTGCCAAAAGAAAAGCTGCCAAAAGAAAAGCCGCCACCCAGAGGGTGACGGCTTGCGTGATCGTGCAGCGCCCATGAACCAGCCAATGGCTGGCCGAGATGTCAGCGAGAGCTGCGTGGCCAGTGCTCCAGCATGTCGGCCAGCACGCCGGCTGGCGCCTCTTCGGTGATCACCGCGCGGCCGATGCGCTCAAGAAGGATCAGGCGCAGGCGGCCATCGACATTCTTCTTGTCCAGCTGCATGTGCTTCAGGAAGTCCTCGACGCCCATGTCTTCCGGAGCCGCCAGCGGCAAGCCCGCCTTGGCGATGATGTGCGAGACACGCTCCACATCCGCACTCGACAGCCAGCCCATGCGCGCCGAAAGCTCAGCCGCCATCAGCATGCCGGTGCCGACGGCTTCGCCGTGAAGCCAGACGCCATAGCCCTGATCCGTCTCGATGGCATGCCCGAAGGTGTGACCCAGATTGAGCAGCGCACGCACGCCCTGCTCGGTCTCATCCTGCGCCACGACATCCGCCTTGATGGCACAGCTGCGGCGAATGGCGTCACCGAGCAGGGTCTCGTCCAGCGCCATCAAGGCCGTCATGTTGTCTTCCAGCCAGCTCAGGAAGCTTTCATCCCACAGCAGACCATACTTGATGACCTCGGCCATGCCCGCTGACAGCTCACGCTGCGGCAATGTCTTGAGGCTCGCGGTATCGATCAGCACCAGACGCGGCTGCCAGAAGGCGCCCAGCATGTTCTTGCCGCGCGGATGATTGACGCCGGTCTTGCCGCCCACCGAGGAATCCACCTGCGACAGCAGCGTGGTCGGCACCTGGATGAAGGCCGCACCCCGCTGATAGCAGGCCGCCGCGAAGCCGGTCATGTCACCGATCACACCGCCACCGAGGGCGATCAAGGTGCAGCGGCGATTGAAGCCGGCCTCGAGCAGGGCATCCCAGATCAGGCCGATGCTGGCCATGTGCTTGGTCTGCTCACCGTCGTCGAGGATGACCTCGCGGATATCGAGCCCCTCGCCCAACGAGGCCTTCAGTGCGTCCAGATACAGCGGTGCCACTACGGTGTTGGTGACGATCATCACCTGACGCCCCGCAAGGTGCTCACGAATCAGATCACCACGTGCGGTCAGGCCCGGCCCGATATGAATGGGATAACTGCGCTCGCCGAGCGCGACATCAAGACGATGAGCAGGTGCCAGGGACATCAGAATTCTCCTTGGGCGAAACAGGTGACAGCGACTGATGCCCGCCAGGGCCACCAGCCGCTGATGAGACTAGCCAGGGGCGTGCAACGGGTTCGCCAGCGCCTTGATACGGCGCCGAATCTCGTTGGTGACCGCCCGAGGACTACGACGATCGGTACGCACGATGATATCGGCCGTCTCGCGGTAGAGCGGGTCACGCAACTCGAACAGCCGCTTGAGCACCCTCCCGGGGTCATCCTGCTGCAACAGCGGACGATTGCGATCACGGCCGGCTCGCTTGAGCTGCTGCTCGACAGGCGCGTAGAGATACACGACAGTGCCGCGTTCGCGCAGTACGCGCCGATTGGCCTCCGCCATGATGGCGCCACCACCGGTGGCCATCACGACTTCCCTGAGCGAGGTCAGCTCATCGATGACAGCCTGCTCACGCTCACGAAAGCCGGACTCGCCCTCGACGTCGAAAATCCACGGAATGCTGGCTCCGCAGCGGTCTTCAATCACATGGTCGCTATCGCAAAATTCACGATGCAAGTCGGCCGCCAGCAGGCGGCCGATAGTGCTCTTGCCGGCCCCCATGGGGCCGACAAGGAATACGTTGGGAATCACATGCATCAGCGCACCGCCAGGCCGTCCTCGATGATCTTCGGGGTAATGAATACCAGCAATTCTACCTTCTCGTTGGACTCTTCGGTATAGCGGAACAGATTCCCGATCACCGGCAGGTCTCCTAGGAAGGGCGTCTTGAAGACGCTGCGAATCTGCTCGGAGGTCAGAATGCCACCCAGCACCACGGTTTCGCCATCATTGACCAGCACCTGCGTCTCGATTTCATTGGTATCGATGGCCGGTTCGCCATTGAAGCTGTCATCGGAGACATCATCATTGTTGATCAACAGGTCCATGATGATGCGGTTGTCAGGCGTGATCTGTGGCGTCACTTCCAATGCCAGCACCGCTTCCTTGAACTCGATGTTGGTCGCGCCGCTGGAGGTCGCCTCCTCGTAGGGAATTTCCTGACCCTGCTTGATGACGGCCTTCTTCTGGTTGGCGGTGATGATCTTGGGCTGGGAGATGGTCTGGCTCTTGCCTTCGCTTTCCAGCGCCGAGAGTTCCAGGTCCAGCAGGATATCGCCGGACAGGTAACCGAAGCTGAAGGTACTGCCCGGATCACTGTCATCGCCGAGATTGACACTCAGACCGCCGTCGCTGGTCGTACCGGTAGACGCGCCTTCCAGGCCGAACTTGCCGTTGCTGCTGTTGGAAAGCCCCCAATTGACACCGATCTCGCTGGAGACGCTACTGCGCGCAATGACGATGCGCGCTTCGATCTGCACCTGACGCACCGGGATATCGAGGTATTCCAGCGTGCCGCGAATGGACTCGAGCGTATCGCGGGTGTCCTGGATCAGCATGGTATTGGTGCGCTCATCGACCATCACGCGGCCCCGCTCGGACAGCAGACCGATACCGCCTTCACCGCGCAGCAACGCCGCCAGGTCCGCCGCCTTGGCATAACGCACCTGGATGTATTCGGTGGTCATCGGCGCCAGCTCCTTGACCTGCTGGTTCGCCTCGAGCTCCTTGCGCTCCAGTGCCGCCAGCTCTTCGGCCGGCGCGACCATCAGCACGTTGCCCATGCGACGACTGGCCAGACCGTTGGACTTGAGCACCAGATCCAGCGCCTGATCCCAGGGCACTTCCTTCAGGTTCAGGGTCACGTTGCCGGTGACGTTGTCACTGGCGACCAGATTGAGCCCCGTGAAGTCAGCGATGATCTGCAGCACGGAGCGCACTTCGATGTTCTGGAAGTTGAGCGAGATCTTCTTGCCGGTGTAGGGGAACTTGTCCTTGATGCGCTCCGCCTGCTCTTCACGCGTCAGCGGCTTGACCTCAAGCACCAGCTCGTTGCCTGCCTGGGTGGCCAGCTGGGTGTAGTAGCCACTGGCATCCACCACCATACGCACACCATCACGGGTACGCTGCGGATCGATACGGGTCACCGGCGTGGCGAAATCGCCGACATCCAGCACCTGATTCATCTCCGGCGGCAGCTTCACGCCCTTGATGTCGACATAGATCTTGCGCCCGCGCTCGGTGACACGTGACTCGACATTGGAGCGATTGAAGTTGATCACGACGCGGCCTTCACCATCCGTGCCACGACGGAAATCGATACCACTGACTGCCGGCTCGCTTGCCACTTCCAGGGCACGGTTGTCCGGCGGCACGTTGGCGGCGTTCGCCTGGGAGGCAGTCGCAGGCTGAGCGCCCGGCGCACCGCCCTGCTCGCCGACGATGACGTAGAGGCTGTTGCCCTCGGTGCGCGTGACGTACGGCTTGGACTGGTTGAGCTTCATGACCAGGCGCGTGCGCGAGCCGGCCTCCAGCGCCACCAGCTCGTCCACGCCGCTGAGCCCCAGATCGAAGCGACGCTTGTCGAGCTGACTGCTGGTGTCCAGGAGGTCGATGGTGATCCGCGGCGGCGTCTCGATACGGTAGCCCTTGACCTCCGGCACTCCGCCGACGAAGTCGAGCTTGAGCTCCATACGGTCGCCCCCGAGGGCGGTGAAGTTGAGGTCCTGCAGCGATGACGCGGCCATCGCTACATTTGCCATCAGGCTTCCGACTGCCGCCAGCCCCAGCAGACTCATTCGTTGCAATCGCGTCATGTTCCCTAGTCCCCTGTCTCGCCGTGGCTCCGTTCAACCGTCGGGCTGATCGCGCCTTATTCTTATCGAAGCGTTATGGTGTCGGTCGCCATCTATTGATGGGGCGACCGTTCGTCTTCCGTGACAATATGGCTACTGCCAACGCCAGTGATCTCAACCACCTGTCGACACGGGCTCTTTCAGCGCCATGGCGCGAGACCGCTCTATCCAACCGCCCTGACCATTGGGCACGATTTCCACCATATCGATCTGCGTATCACCGATACGGGTGATCCTGCCGAAGTTGCTACCCATATGGTTGCCGACCCGCACACGCTGGACTTCCTGCTCCGGCGTCAGAATCAATGCCGAGCGCGCGCCATCGACATCCAGGGTCCCGACCATGCTGAGCTGTTCCAACGGCCAGGCTTCCAGTGGCTCACGAGGGCGATCGAGGTCCGGTCGCACACCGTTGTCGACGGCTGTCAGCTCCTCTTCGGGCTCCGGCAGGCGTGACTGGAAAGGACTGCGCGCATCCGCCATGTCATAGGTGACGGGATGATACTCGGGTTGCGGCGGCAACTCCTGCACCTTGCCGGAAGGACGCCCCCTCAAGGACTCGAGTTCCCCTTCCAGC
The DNA here is from genome assembly GCF_030264805.1 of Cobetia sp. LC6. NCBI lineage: Bacteria > Pseudomonadati > Pseudomonadota > Gammaproteobacteria > Oceanospirillales > Halomonadaceae > Cobetia > Cobetia sp. LC6. Next base: position 106,191 of record NZ_JASSPL010000006.1, read on the forward strand.
GCGCCCAGCTGCGGATCTCCACAGCCCGCAAGCAGAGTGGCCAGCAACAAAGTACCCATCACGGCATTTCGACGTGTCATCAGGCTCATTGCTTGCCTCCTGATGTTGCCGGGGTCTGACGATAATTGTAGGTCTTGGCCAGCAGGGAGAGCTCAAGATCATCGCTGTTGGCGACCGGCGTCAGCACGAAATCATGCAGCGTCACGATGCGTGAAAGCCCCGCGACACCGGAAATGAAGGCGGCGATACGATGATAGTCGCCGCGCACCTTGATATCGAAAGGTTGTTCGACATAGAAGTTGCGATTCTCCGCCGGCTTCAGACGAATGTACTCGACCGCCAGCTGGTTGTTGATAGCCGTCTCGCTGATATCATCCAGCAGCGCCGGGACTTCCGCGTCGGTGGGCAGCATTTCCAGCAGCTGCCCCATGCGAGACTCCAGCTCCACCATCTGCTCGCGCATGGCCGGCAGGTTGGCGGCCTTGAACGCCTTGCTTTCGAACTGCTGGAGCAGCTGACTTTCCTGGGCACGCAGACGTTCGAGGTCTTCTGCCTTGGGCGCCGCAAGGAACCAGTGGGACGCCCAGAACAGGGCGCCCAGCACGATGAGCGCCAGCACGGCCTGCAGCGTGACCGGCCAGATGCCGGCTTCCTTCAGATCAAGATCACGAAAATCCGTCGACTTGAGGCGGCGGATCTCAGCATCGATGAAACTCATCGCCGACCTCCTTTCTTGTCATTTACCGCATCGGCAGCGTCCAGCGCAGACCCCGCCGGGCGCTCCGGAATCGTGATATTGAAGCTGCGCTGATCGTCGTCATTGCTCTGCACATCGGAGAGCGTCGGGGTGCCGAAGGAATCCGACAGGGCAATGGCGCGCATCAGGCCGGAAACCTGACGCGTGCTTTCCGCCGTGCCATTCGCCTTGAGCTGGCGCCCGCTGCGACTGATGCTCTGATACCAGGCACCGTCCACCAGAGACGTCACCAGCTGATTGAAGACCCGCACCGTTTCCGGACGCGAGAACTGCAGACTGCGGATCAGCTCTATCTGGTCGAGCATCTGGGTGCGTCGTGCCTCGATGTCCTCGACTTCCTTGATATCACGATTGAGGCGGGCCATTTCCTTCTCGATGAAGGCATGGCGCTGCTGCTGCGCCTCGAGCTGACTCTGGTAATACTCACTCATGCCATAGCCGCCACCGATGCCGACGACAGCCGCCAGCGCCAGTATGCCCATGAAGCGCTTGCTGCGCTTCTCACGCCGGTCTTCACGCCAGGAAAGCAGGTTGATCTCGATGGTCATGAGCGCTTCCTCATCGCAAGACCGCAGGCCGTGAGCATCGCCGGGGCATCGCCCGCAAGCGCTTGGATATCGACGCGCGGATTGACGCTCATGTGCGTGAAGGGGTTGGCCATGATCACTTCAAGCCCGGTGTGCTCCGCCAGGCCCTCACGCAGCCCGGCGATGGCGGCCGTGCCGCCCCCGAGCAGAATGCGCTGCACCTCACGACGCTTGCCGGCGGTGTAGTAGAGCTGCAGCGAGCGCGCGATCTGCTGGATGAGCGTCTCGCGGAACGGACCCAACACTTCGCTGTCATAGGTATCCGGCAGGCCGCCACGCTTCTTGGCCAGGCCCGCTTCATCATTGGAGAGATCGAAGCGATTCATTATCTCGTCCGTCAGCTGACGTCCCCCGAAGACGGCGTCGCGACTGTAGACGATGCGGCCGTTCTGGATGACGTGGAAGGCGGTCATGGTCGCACCGATATCGACGACGGCAACACACTCTTCATTGTCGTAGGTCGGCGGCAACTGATGACGCAGCTCGCCGAAGGCGCGCTCGAGGGAGAAGGTCTCGACATCGACGGCAGCCGGCTCGAGGCCGGCCTGGGAGAGTGCCGAAGTCAGCTGATCGACATCCAGGCTGCGACACGCCACCAGCAGAAGATCCTGCTGATCGGGATTGCGCGGATTGACGCCCAGATGCTGGAAGTCGAACGCGACATCGTTCAGCGGAAAGGGAAAGTGCTTTTCGGACTCGAGCGCAATGCGCTGCTCGATCTCGTCATCGGCGAGATTGGCCGGGAAGCTCAGTGTCTTGGTGATGGCAGCGCTCGCGGGAACCGCGACCACGGCGCGCTTCGAGCGCGGCTGCGCCTGCTCGACCGCGCGCTTGATGGCCAGCACGACTTCGTCCATGTCCCGTATCCGTCGCTCGACGACTGCGCCTTCCTTGAGTGGACGCACCGCATAGCTATCGATCTGGTATCGATTTCCTTGCCTGGACAGCTCCAGGAGCTTCACCGTGGCCGACGTGATATCGACCCCGATGAGTCCCTTGCCGGCGGATTTGAGTCCCAGCAATTGGCGTTCCCCTGCTCTGATGACGATCTTGCCAGACTGGCTGGCCGCCGGTTCCCTGACGACGTTGCCGCGACACCCTCTATCATTCCAGGATGTTACATTATGTTTCCCAGAATAACACAACAGACGCGCAAGTCAGGGTTCAACGCTGGCCGCATCTGAACCCGCTACTTATAATGCCCCAGCAATGGAATTGCCAATCCCCGCGCAGCCACTCGCTTTTCTTACCCACGGACCCTGTCTTGCCCATGAAGCTATTGAGACGACTATTCTCGCCAGTGTTCTGGCTGCTGCTATCACTATGTGCCGCGGGACTTCTGGCCATCGTTGGCGCTTCGCTGTACTTCTCGCCGGGCCTGCCCGACGTCCATCAGCTTCAGGATACCAAGCTGCAGACGCCGCTGCGCATCTATACCCGCGATGGCAAGCTGATCGGCGAATACGGTGACCAGCGTCGCATCCCGGTCACCTACGACGAGATCCCCGAGACCTTCATCGACGCCCTCCTCGCCGCCGAAGACAGCAACTTCTTCTCCCACCCGGGCATCGACCCCAAGGGGCTGGCGCGCGCGGCCGTGCAGCTGGCCTCCAGCGGCAGCATCCAGTCAGGTGGCAGCACCATCACCATGCAGGTGGCGCGCAACTATCTGCTGACGCTGGACCAGACCTTCACGCGCAAGATTCGCGAGATTCTGCTGTCGCTGCAGATGGAAGAGATTCTCTCCAAGCAGGAGATCATGGAGCTCTATGTCAACAAGATCTTCCTGGGCCATCGCGCCTACGGGATCGCCGCCGCTGCGCGCACCTATTACGACAAGTCCCTGGATGAACTGACCCTGGCCGAGCAAGCCATGCTGGCCGGTCTGCCCAAGGCGCCGTCGAGCTTCAACCCGCTGACCAATCCGCAGCGCGCACTGATCCGTCGCAACTGGATCCTGCTGCGCATGAAGGAGCTGGGCTACATCGAACCGCAGGCCTATGACGAAGCCGTCAAGGCGCCGATCACCGCGGCACGCCATTACTCCCGACCGGAAGTGCAGGCACCCTACGTCGCGGAAATGGCGCGCAGCTTCGCCGTCGACCGCTTCGGCGACAAGGCCTACACCGACAACGTCCGCATCACCACGACGCTGGACAGCTCGTTGCAGCCAATGGCACGTGATGCGCTGATCAAGGGGCTGATCGCCTACGATACTCGCCACGGTTGGCGCGGGGTCGAGGAATCCGACATCGCCGCCTCCCTGGCGGAAGCCCAGGACCAGACCGATCAGGCCGGCCTCGAGGAAGAACTCTCCAAGTCGCCGGAAGTGCTGGAAACCGCCAGGCAGGCGGCCCAGAAGAGCGAGAAGCGCATCGCCGGCATCGACCGTGATGTCTCGAACTGGCTGAAAGTGCTCGACCGTACCCCGGATTACGGCCCGCTGAAGGCTGCCATCGTGGTGGAAAGCACCGGCAAGCAGATGAAGGTGCTGCTGGCCGACGCCACAGCCGTGACCCTCGACTGGGACGGCCTGAAGTGGGCGCGTGAGTACAAGAGCGCCAAATGGCGTGGCGGCGTGCCGGGCTCGGCCGCCGAGATCGCCAATGCCGGTGATCTGGTACGCGTGATCAAGCAGGACGACGGCTACCGCCTGGGCCAGCTGCCGGACGCGCAATCCGCCATCGTCTCACTGGATCCGGAAAGTGGCGCCATCCTCGCCCTGCAAGGTGGCTTCAGCTATTCCGCCAGCAAGTTCAACCGCGCCATCCAGGCACGCCGCCAGGCAGGCTCGATCTTCAAGCCGTTCGTCTATCTGTCCGGGCTCGAGCAGGCCGGCATGTCACCGGCGACCATCATCAACAACGCCCCTGTCGTGCTTCAGGATGGCGGCAAGGTGTGGCGCCCGGAAAATGCCGGCGGCAAGTTCACCGGCCCGACCCGCATCCGCGTTGGCCTGTATCGTTCGCTGAACCTGGTCTCCGTGCGTCTGCTGCAGACGGTCGGCCTCGACAAGACCCTCGACTTCCTGGTCAAGCTGGGCTTCCAGCGTGACGAGTTGCCCAATGGCCTGTCACTGGCCCTGGGCAGCGCCTCACTGACCCCGCTGGAGATGGCACGCGGCTACGCCGTGCTCTCCAATGGCGGCTTCCGTGTCGAGCCCTGGTACATCGATACCATCACGCGTGGCGATGACGAGACCGACTATGAAGCGCATCCAGCGGTTGCCTGTGCCAACTGTGCGCCGGGCATGGTCACCGTCAATCGTGACGGTCGCCAGTACCCGCTGGCCGAGCGTGTCGCCTCCCCCGAAGCCATGTATCTGATCCGTGACATGATGCAGGATGTCATCAAGCGCGGCACTGGCCGTGGCGCTCTGGCGCTGGGTCGTGATGACCTGGCCGGCAAGACCGGCACCACCAACGACCAGCGTGATGCCTGGTTCTCCGGCTTCAACAGCAAGCTGGTGGCCACGGTCTGGGTCGGCAAGGACTCCAACGACACCCTGGCCGAGTATGGCGCCCAGGCTGCCCTGCCCATCTGGGTCGACTACATGCGCGGTGCCCTCAAGGGCATGCCGTCCTCCACCATGGAGCGTCCGAACAACATCGTGACGGCGACCATCGACCCGGACACCGGAAAGCGCCTGCGCAGTGGTCAGTCCGGCGGCATCAGCGAACTGTTCCGCAAGGATAATCTGCCGCCCTATCAGGAACGCACCATTCGCAAGGAGCTGGAGCAGGAAAGCGGTTCGGAAGGTACCGGAACTTTCGAGGCCATCTTCTGATCTGATCTCCAGACCTCGCCTGCCAGCCTCATCGGCAGGGGGAGAGCCCAAGGAAGAGCGGCCGCTGGTCGCTCTTCTGCCATATGAGCATTCGCAAGGCTCCCCCGTATCGCGATCCACTGGTAGCGTCCGGATGACGCGCCAGGCCGCCCCGCTCAGCCAGCGTCATCTCGCAAGTCACATATCCGATGATGATGTCATGCCTCAAACATGCCGGAGTTCGCATGCTTCACCCATTGCCCACACTGCGCAGGACCGCGTTTCTGTGCCTGGCCCTGCTTCCCCTCGACACGGCTGTCGCAGACGACCTCTTCTATGCACCGCCCCCGCCAGCGAGGACTCTGAGCCCTTCAGCGGCCAGGCCGAGCTGGGGTTCACCAAGCTGTCGGGCAACTCGAACAGCGAGACCCTGCTGGGCAAGACCAGCCTGTCCTGGCACCTCAAGCCCTGGACCCACACCTTCCGGGTGGAGGCCAAGCACGTCTCCAGCAGTGGCGAGACCACGACCGACAAGTACCTGGTCGGCCAGCGCGAGCGCTATGACCTCAGCGATGACCACTACGCCTTCGGGCTGCTGCGCTGGGAGAAGGAACGCTTCTCCGGCTACAACCACCAGGTCACCTCCATCGTCGGTGAAGGCGTCACGGTACTGGATGGCCCCGAGCACAACCTATCCCTCGAGGCCGGGCCGGGGTATCGGTTCGATGACATCACGGCGGGGGATCACGAGAACTACCTGCTGGGCTATGGCGCGATGGACTACCGCTGGCAGCTGTCCGATACCTCCAAGTTCGAGCAGCAGTTCTCGGCAGAGGCCACGCGCGAGAACGTGATCAGTCGCAGCTATACCGCGCTGACGGTCGCCATCAATGCAAGCCTTGCCCTGAAGCTCTCGCATGAGATCGAGAACAACACCAATCCGCCCGACGAGTCGGATGCCAAGACCGACACCACCACGGCGGCCTCCATCCTCTACAGCTTCTGAGCAAAGGCCTGGCGCCTGCCCGCACGGGTGCCAGTCGCGGGTGGTTCGTGGCTCATGACTGAAAGCATCCACCAACAAAAAGCCCTCGCCGGAATCTCCGACGAGGGCTTTTTCATTTCCTGCGTCGCTCAAGCGACGCCGCCAACCGGCCATTCGACCGCTGACGCTTAACCGTAGACCTGATCCGTGCTGGTCAGCGGGTAGTGCGCCGGGTACGGCTTGCGCGCGACACCGGAATCGATGGCCGCCTGGGCCACGGCTGCAGGCAGACGCTCGAGCAGACGCGAGTCCATCGGCGTCGGGATGATGTAACCCGGGCCGAATTCAAGGCTGTCGATCTCGTAGGCATCCAGCACATCCTGGCTGACCGGCTCACGCGCCAGATCTTTCAGAGCGTGAACGGCGGCAAGCTTCATCTCTTCATTGATGCGCGTCGCACGCACATCCAGCGCGCCACGGAAGATGAACGGGAAGCCCAGCACGTTGTTGACCTGGTTCGGGTAGTCAGAGCGACCTGTCGCCATGATGACATCCGGGCGTGCTTCGCGAGCGGTATCCGGGTGAATCTCCGGGTCCGGGTTGGAGCAGGCGAAGACGATCGGATTGGCGGACATCTTCTTGAGCTGCTCTGCCTTGAGCAGGTTCGGGCCGGACAGACCGACGAAGACATCGGCGCCATCGATGGCGTCGTCCAGCGTGCGCAGCTCGGTCTCGGTGGCGAACATCGCCTTGTACTGGTTCAGGTCGTCACGGCCACTGTGGATCACGCCCTTGCGGTCGAGCATGAAGATGTTCTCGACCTTGGCACCACTGGCGACCAGCAGCTTCATGCAGGCGATGGCGGCAGCGCCGGCACCCAGGCAGACGATGCGCGCGTCTTCCAGCTTCTTGCCGGCGATATCCAGGGCGTTGAGCATGCCGGCCGCGGTGACGATGGCGGTACCGTGCTGGTCGTCATGGAAGACCGGGATGTTGCACTGCTCGATCAGCGCCTGCTCGACCTCGAAGCACTCCGGTGCCTTGATGTCTTCCAGGTTGATGCCACCGTAGGTGGTGTGGATGCGACGCACGGTGTCGATGAAGGCCTGCGGGCTTTCCGCATCCACTTCGACATCGACGGAGTTGATGCCAGCGAAGCGCTTGAACAGCACGCCCTTGCCTTCCATGACCGGCTTGGAAGCCAGCGGGCCCAGGTTGCCCAGGCCAAGGATGGCAGTCCCGTCAGAGATGACCGCGACCAGGTTGCCCTTGCCGGTGTACAGGTAGGCGTTTTCCGGGTCGGCGGCGATTTCGCGGCACGGCTCGGCAACACCCGGGCTGTAGGCCAGCGCCAGGTGCTTGGCGGTCTCGGTCGGCTTGGTCAGCTCGATGGAGAGCTTCCCGGGAATCGGTTCGGCGTGATATTGCAGTGCTGCTTTCTTCATGGCATCAGACATGCGTGTCATCCGGTATTTTGGCGGGGGGTTGGCTGCTCCAGAATATAGAAAAAGACACCTCTGAACAACCGACGCAACTTGCTGTTATGCATGACTTTAAAACGACTGTTTAAAAAATGTTTTAGCCATTCGTCTAACGTTATGGATGCCCTGTCCAGCCATAAACCTTTCCTTATCACTGACAGGATTTCGTGTCGATTTCGACCCTTGTTGACGCCACGATTCGCGCAAGATCCTCGATTTTCGACCGCTCACCGACGCAACCCACCATTCCGGCGCGCTTGATGCAGAGGCAGAGCAGAAAAAGTGCCAGATCGGAAACAATCTTTCCCTTCAGCAAGCGCAGCGCAGGGGTGACATCTTCGCAAGGGCATCTCGAATCAGCTGTCGTGGTCGCGGCCCTCTTCAGAGCGGCCTGAACGACAGGCACAAAAAAACCCGCTCGTGAGCGGGTTTTTCGTCCATGACGCTGCAAGATGCGCAGCGCCATGAAAGCGACAAGCAGCTGAAGGTATCAGCGCTTGATGGCAGCACCGAAACGCTTGTTGAAGCGCTCGACGCGACCACCGGTGGTAGCCTGCTTCTGCTTGCCGGTGTAGAACGGGTGGCACTCGGAGCACACGTCAAGCGCGAAAGTCTGCTTGGAAGTGGTACCGATTTCGTGCTGCGCGCCGCAGGAGCAAGTTGCGGTCTGGCGCTGGTAGTCCGGATGGATACCCTGTTTCATGATGTGTAACCTCAGGTCGCTGTGCACCGCCACCTGATCACTTGCCAGGCACCGTACACGGGTTTTGGATTGAACCGGTCATTCCGCCGTTTCCGACGGAAGGCCGCGCATTTTACCAGTCATCTGCCGCAAGACCAAACTTTGTGCCGTTTATCGCGGGCAACACCTTGTAGACTGCGTGCCACGGCATATCCCCGTTTTACTGAACGCCTCATATCACCTCATATCCGGATACCTTGCGTGCCTGACACTACCGACAAGACTGCGACTCACCTGCCGGGACGTGTGCTGGGCATCGCGATTCCCGGCCCGCTGCGCGATCTGTTCGACTACCTGCCATCCCGCCAGCCGCCCCGCCACGGCTGGCAGGTGGGCCTGCGCGTGCGCGTCGAATTCGGGCGTCGCCAGCTGGTCGGGGTGATCGCCGAGCTGCGCAGCGACTCAAGTTTCCCCATCGACAAGCTCAAGCCTGTCAGCGAAGTCATCGATGACGAACCGCTGCCGGCCGACTGGTTGTGGATATGTCAGTTTACCGCGCGCTATTACCAGCACTCGCTCGGCGATACCTTCGCCCAGGCGATGCCCTCGCTGCTGCGTCAGGGGCGCGCCCTGGAGGCGCGTACCCGTGAGCGCTGGACGCTGACCGACAAGGGCCGCGCCACCGAGCCGGCAAGCCTGGGGCGAGCCACCCGCCAGATCGCGTTGCTGGAGCTGCTCGCTCAGCATCGTCATGGCCTGGTGCACAGCGCCATCACCGCCCAGGGATTCACCCGCCAGCAGCTGGAAACCCTGCGCGGTCGCGGCTACATCGAATCCCGCGAGGAGCCGGTGACCGGCGCCACGCCGGAGCAGGCCAGCAAGGGCGTGCTCGCCGAACCCAACCTTGTCCTCAATGATGAACAGGGCCGCGCCCTCTCGCGTCTGCACGACGGTCTGAGTCAATTCTCACCCACACTGCTGGAGGGCGTGACCGGCTCCGGCAAGACCGAGGTCTACCTGCAGCTGATCGAGGCGGTGCTGGACCGCGGCGGCCAGGCACTGGTGCTGGTGCCCGAGATCGGCCTGACACCCCAGACGCTGGAGCGCTTTCGCAGACGCTTCCGTGTGCCGCAGGTGATGCTGCACTCCGGCGTCAGCGATGGCGAACGCCTCGATGGCTTCGAAGCCGCCCGCAGCGGCCGGGCGCGCATCGTGATCGGCACCCGCTCCGCCATCTTCACGCCGATGGCCAGACTCGGCGTGATCATCGTCGATGAGGAGCACGACGGCTCCTTCAAGCAACAGGACGGCCTGCGCTATCACGCCCGCGATCTGGCGCTGGTGCGCGGCAAGCAGGAAGGCATACCAGTGGTGCTCGGCAGCGCCACGCCGTCTCTTGAGAGCCTGCGCCATGCACGCGAGGGGCGCTTCACGCATCTGCATCTGCTCAAGCGCGCCGGACGCAGTCAGCCGGCCCGCCTGCACCCCGTCGACCTGCGTGGCCGCATGACGCTGGGCGGTCTCTCGACCCAGAGTCTGGAAGCGATCGAGAAGCGCCTCGCCCAGGGCGATCAGGTGCTGGTATTCATCAATCGACGCGGCTTCGCGCCGACCCTGACCTGCCATGCCTGCGGCTGGATCGCCGAATGCGACAACTGCGATGCCCGCATGACTCTGCATCGTCATCCGCCCCAGCTGACCTGCCACCACTGCGAGCGCACCCGCCCGCTGCCGGACGCCTGCCCGGCCTGTGGCAGTGGCGACGTTCGCCCGCAGGGTGCGGGCACCGAGCGTACCGAAGAGCTGCTCGGCGAGAAATTCCCCGACGTGCCGGTGCTGCGCATCGACCGCGACAGCACCCAGCGCAAGGACGCCATGAGCGAGGCGCTGGCGGTGATCCGGCGTGGTGAACCCTGCCTGCTGGTCGGCACCCAGATGCTGGCCAAGGGCCACCACTTCCCCCACGTCACCCTGGTGGTGGTGGTCAACGCCGACAGCGGCCTCTATGCCGCCGACTTCCGCGCACTTGAGCAGTCCGCACAGCTGCTGGTGCAGGTCGCGGGGCGTGCCGGACGCGCCGAGCGCCCCGGTGAGGTATTGATCCAGACGCGCCACCCGGAAGACCCCAACCTGCTGACGCTGATCCAGGCAGGCTACCCGCAGCTGGCGGAGGAGTTGCTCGAGGAGCGCCGCATCGCCCAGCTACCGCCGTTCAGCCATCTGGCGCTGCTGCGCGCCGAGGCCAGCGACCAGCAGCAGGTCGAGCAGTGGCTGTTGAAGGTGGGTGGCGCCCTGCGCCAGCACCTCGAGGCTGCCAACCTCAAGGTGGATTGCCTCGGTCCGGTGCCCGCGCCGATGGAGCGTCGCCAGAATCGCTATCACGCCCAATTGCTGTTGCGTTGTGCGAAACGCGGCCCATTGCATGAAGCGGCGGCCTGGCTGGTGACACTCTGCGAGCAGGACCGCGACGCGCGCCGCCTGCGCTGGTCGCTGGATGTCGATCCCATCGGCATGGCGTGAGTTCATCGTCAGCGGCGTGACAGCCCCGCACGCCGCTTGCGATGAACTGACCACTATCCCTGCAGGGCGCGGAATACGGCGCGATTGATCACGACGGTTTATGCAAGCCCCAGGATCGGTGATAATGCCCGCCATCGTGCAGCGACATCCGCACTCCCCCATTGCCCGCAGGCCTGATGCCTGCAACCGCCTGCTGTATGGCACGCGGTGCGACCCGAGCCGTGAAGAGACCGATATTCCATGAAAGAGACGATCATCGAACTGCTGGGCCAGGCCCTGGAAACCCTCAAGGCCGACGGCACCCTGCCCGCCGACGCCAGCCCGCAGATCAAGGTCGACCCGACCAAGGACAAGAGCCACGGCGACTACGCCAGCAATCTGGCGATGATGACGTCCAAGGCCGCCGGCATGAAGCCGCGCGATCTGGCCGAGAAGCTGATCGCGGCGCTGCCGGCCTCCGATGCCGTCTCCAAGGTCGAGATCGCCGGCCCCGGCTTCCTGAACTTCTTCGCTGACACTGGTGCGGTAGCCGACATCGTGCGTCGCATCTTCAGCGAAAGCGACAGCTTCGGTCACAGCGACGTGGGTGCCGGCGAGAAGGTGCAGGTCGAGTTCGTCTCCGCCAACCCGACCGGTCCGCTGCACGTCGGTCACGGCCGCGGTGCCGCAGTCGGCGACGTGCTGTGCCGCCTGCTGGCCGCCACCGGCCACGATGTCACCCGCGAGTTCTACTACAACGACGCCGGCGCCCAGATCAACAATCTGGCACTCTCCGTCCAGGCACGCGCCAAGGGCCTGGGCCCGGATGACGCCAGCTGGCCGGCCGATGGCTATCGCGGTGACTACATCAGCGAACTGGCCGCCTCCTACATGGCCGGCGACACCGTCGAAGCCGATGGCAAGCAGGTGACCGGCGCCGCGGACCCCGATGACCTGGAGGCCATCCGCGTCTTCGCCGTCGCCTACCTGCGCCATGAACAGGATCTCGATCTCAAGGCCTTCGGCGTCGAATTCGATGTCTACTTCCTCGAGTCCTCGCTATACCGTGACGGCAAGGTCGAAGAGACCGTCAAGCGCCTGGTCGACAACGGCTACACCTATGAAGACGATGGTGCCCTGTGGCTGCGCACCACCGACTTCGGTGATGACAAGGACCGCGTGATGCGCAAGCGTGACGGCGGTTACACCTACTTCCTGCCCGACGTCGCCTACCACCTCGACAAGTGGCAGCGTGGCTTCACCCAGGTCATCAACGAGCAGGGTGCCGATCACCACTCCACCGTGACCCGCGTGCGTGCCGGACTGCAGGCCCTGCAGGCGGACATCCCCAAGGGCTGGCCGGACTACGTGCTTCACCAGATGGTCACCGTGATGCGCTCCGGCGAGGAAGTGAAGCTGTCCAAGCGTGCCGGCAGCTACGTGACCCTGCGCGATCTGATCGAGGAAGTCGGCCGCGACGCGACCCGCTACTTCCTGGCAGCACGTCGCGCCGACTCCCAGCTGACCTTCGACATCGACCTGGCGCGCTCCCAGTCCAACGACAACCCGGTCTACTACATCCAGTACGCTCACGCCCGCGTGCACAGCGTGCTGCGCAAGGCCAAGCGCGAAGAAAAGCCCTTCGACGAAGCCCTGGCCATGGCGCAGCTCAGCCTGCTGACCAGCGACCAGGAAAAGGCCGTGATGAATCGCATGGCGCAGTTCCCGGACGTCGTCGCCCACGCCGCCAAGGTGCGCGAGCCGCAGCAGGTCGCCCAGTACCTGCAGGACCTCTCCTCCGACTTCCACACCTGCTACAACGCGGTGAAGGTGATGGTCGAGGACGACGCGACCCGCAATGCGCGCATGGCGCTGGGTCTGGCGACCGCACAGGTCATCCGCAACGGCCTGGCCCTGCTGGGTGTCAGCGCTCCCGAGGAGATGTAAGCCATGGCTGCTCGCCGCCCCGCCAACAAGAAGCCCGCCTCCCGTCAGGGGGCGAGCCCCCGTCGGCAACCCGCTGCAAGCCAGAGCCGTGGACTGCCCGGCTGGCTGTGGGGCATCATCGGTCTGATCGCCGGCTTCGCTCTCGCGCAGTACTTCGAGAAACAGGCTCCGCGTCTGCCGGTCGCGGCCATCGTTCCCAAGGCCAACACTCAGCAGAGCGGGCAGCAGAACGGACAACAGAGCGGGCAGCAGACCGCCAGACAGGGCAACCAGCAGCAGAAGGAAGCCCCCGAAGAGTCCGCCGGCAACATGCCGACCTTCGAGTTCTACACCCTGCTGCCGGAAACCGAGGTGATCGCGCCCAAGGTGGATGAGTACAAGTCCACGCCGCGTCCGGGCAGCGCCGAGAGCACCAAGAAGTCCGAGGCCTCGCTGACCAACTACATGTTGCAGGCGGCGTCCTTCCGCGAGATGAGCGATGCCAGGAAGCTGGCCGGCAAGCTCAAGGACCTTGGCCTGCTGGCCAAGGTCAGTGACGTCAATGCCTCCGGCGGCACTGTCTGGCACCGGGTGCAGGTCGGCCCCTACAAGGACACCCGCGAGCTCAATCGCGCCCAGGACCTGATGAACACCCAGGGCATCGAGCCCTTGTTGATCAAGCTGCAGTAAGCCAGGCGTGAGCCTTGCGACAGACGGGCCCGCTCATTTTTGAGCGGGCCCGTTGCATGAGGGCGCAGACCAGGGCCGGTCGCAGTCAACGCTGAGTCGCCGATGACTTGAAACCCGTATCGGCGCCCCCATCTACAGCATTCCGGTGAGATATCAGGCCCGCGTGCCGCCCGTCAGGCGGCGCAGGATCGCGGCAAGCAGTGGCAAGCGCCAGGCTGACGATCACCACCCGTTTTACGCGACGAGGCCACGACCTCGTCTGCCCAGAAATGCCATGCCCGGCCCCGTTCACCTTATTCCAATCGCCGGCATGCTCTCTCAGGAGTTATCCATGACCACGATCGTCTCCGTGCGTCGCAACGGCCAGGTCGCCCTGGCTGGTGACGGCCAGGTATCCCTTGGCAACACTGTCATGAAAGGCAACGCCGCCAAGGTGCGTCGTCTGTATCGCAATCAGGTACTGGCCGGTTTCGCCGGTGGTACCGCCGATGCCTTCACGCTGTTCGAACGCTTCGAAGCTCAGCTCGAGAAGTATCAGGGCCAGCTGGTGAAGTCCGCCGTGGAGCTTGCCAAGGAGTGGCGCTCAGACCGCGCCCTGCGCAAGCTTGAGGCCATGCTGGTGGTCGCCGACAAGCATGCCTCCCTGATCATCACCGGCAATGGTGACGTGGTCGAGCCCGAGCACGGCGTGCTGGCCATCGGCTCCGGCGGCAACTACGCCGAGGCCGCTGCCCGCGCCCTGATCGAGAATACCGAGCTTTCCGCCCGCGAGATCACCGAGAAGTCCATCTCCATCGCGGCCGATATCTGCGTCTTCACCAACCACAATGCCATCATCGAGGAGCTGTCCTGAGATGTCCCAGATGACCCCGAAGGAAATCGTCAACGCCCTCGACCAGCACATCGTCGGCCAACCTGAAGCCAAGCGCGCCGTGGCAGTTGCCATGCGCAACCGCTGGCGCCGCATGCAGCTCGATGACGATCTGCGTCCGGAAGTCACGCCGAAGAACATCCTGATGATCGGCCCGACCGGTGTCGGCAAGACCGAGATCGCCCGTCGCCTGGCCAAGCTGGCCGGCGCGCCCTTCCTCAAGATCGAGGCGACCAAGTTCACCGAGGTCGGCTACGTCGGCCGTGACGTGGAATCCATCATCCGCGACCTGGTCGAGGTCGCGATGAAGCTGGTGCGCGAAGACGCCATGAAGGAAGTGCGCGACAAGGCCGAAGATGCCGCCGAAGAGCGCATCCTCGACGCCCTGCTGCCGCGTGTGCGTGGCGAAGAGTACGACGCTGCCGCCAACAACAGCAGCACGCGCCAGATGTTCCGCAAGAAGCTGCGCGAAGGTCAGCTGGATGACAAGGAAATCGATATCGAGCTGAGCCCGGCCAGCCAGAGTCTCGATTTCGCCACCCCGCCGGGGATGGAAGAGATGACCAGCCAGCTGCAGTCCATGTTCTCCAACATGGGCAAGCAGCAGAAAGAGAGCCGTCGCATCACCGTCAAGGAAGCGCTCAAGCTGGTTCACGAGGAAGAAGCGGCCAGAATGGTCAGCGATGAAGACCTCAAGAGCCGTGCCATCGAGGCCGTCGAACAGAACGGCATCGTCTTCCTCGACGAGATCGACAAGGTCGCCAAGCGTGGCGAATCCGGCAGTGGCGGCGATGTGTCCCGTGAGGGCGTGCAACGCGATCTGCTGCCGCTGATCGAAGGCTCCACCGTCTCCACCAAGCACGGCATGGTCAAGACCGACCACATCCTGTTCATCGCCTCCGGTGCCTTCCACCTGTCCAAGCCGTCGGACATGATTCCGGAGCTGCAGGGCCGTCTGCCGATCCGTGTCGAGCTCAACGCTCTGACGCCGGAAGACTTCAAGCGCATCCTGACCGAGCCGTCCGCCGCCCTGATCCGTCAATACAAGGCCTTGCTGGCGACCGAAGGCGTCGAGCTGAGCTTCGCGGACGATGCCATCGAGCGCATCGCCCAGATCGCCTACCAGGTCAACGAAGGCACCGAGAACATCGGCGCCCGCCGTCTGCACACCGTGATGGAGCGTCTGCTGGAAGAGATCTCCTACGAGGGTGGCGATCAGCCCGGTGAACTCAAGGTCGATGCCGCCTACGTCGATGCCCGTCTGGGTGATCTGGCGCGTGATGAAGACCTGTCGCGCTACATCCTCTGACGACACGCTCACGCGCCTGACAGCCCCTCATGGAAGCCAGCTCCGTTCCTGAGGGGACTTCTGACGCCCGATCCGGCTTGGCCCGGATCGGGCGTCAGTGCATCATGCGCACAAGACACATCGACCGGCCAAGCGCCGCGCTCGACGCCTATCTGCCTTCGCCATGCCGCCCTGCGCCACCGCGCGGCATGCAAGCCCGAGGATCCCCCGATGAGCCACGATACCCCCAGGGACGCCGCCGCGTCCCACGACGCTGATAGCAGCGGCCAGCAGCGCGACTACCGCCTCAACGAGCGCCATGCCCGTGATGGCGAAGAGGCCCCGGTACCGACGCGCGTGCACTACCACAAGTCAGAGCGCGAACTGGAACTGGGCTACGCCGATGGCCAGAGCTTCCGCCTGAGCACCGAATTCCTGCGCGTGATGTCGCCGTCGGCGGAAGTGCGTGGCCACGGCGTCGGCCAGGAAACCCTGCAGGTCGGCATGCGCTACGTCGGGCTGACCAACATCACCCAGAGCGGCCGCTACGCGCTGAAGCTGCACTTCGATGATGGCCATGACAGCGGCCTGTATACCTGGGAATACCTGTGGGAACTGGCCAATCGCCGCGACGCCATGTGGGCCTACTACCTGCGCCAGCTGGAAGAGGCCGGCGCCTCGCGCGAGCCACTGGGCATTCCGCTTAACCAGCTGTAAGCCACTGTTGCCACTGGGCGCGGCAAGATGTCCGAGTCGACGTCTTGCCAAAAGACAGCCCGCTGGCCAGCGGTTACAATCGAGCCACTGCGAAAGCTCACCATATTGTGCTGACGTCGCCACGGCGGCGTCACAACAGGGGAAGTCATGGACAAGCGTACGACTCACTTCGGTTATCAGGAAGTTGCCGTGGACGAGAAGGCAGGCCGCGTCGCGGACGTCTTCCACAGTGTCGCCGCCAAGTACGACGTGATGAATGACCTGATGTCGTTCGGCATCCACCGTCTGTGGAAGCGCATCACCCTGGAGCGTGCCGGCGCCCGCCCCGGCCAGTCGGTGCTGGACATCGCCGGCGGCACCGGTGACCTGACGCTGAAGTTCTCGCGTCTGGTCGGCCCGAAAGGCCGCGTGGTGCTCGCCGACATCAATGCCTCGATGCTCAACGTCGGCCGCGACAAGCTGCTCGACCGTGGCGTCGGCGGCAACGTCGAATACGTGCAGGCCAACGCCGAAGTCCTGCCCTTCCCGGACAACACCTTCGACATCATCACCATCGCCTTCGGGCTGCGCAACGTCACCGACCAGGCCAAGGCCCTGCGCTCCATGCAACGCATCCTCAAGCCGGGCGGCCGTCTGCTGGTGCTGGAATTCTCCAAGCCGGTCAATCCGCTGCTCTCCACCGCCTATGACCAGTACAGCTTCCGGCTACTGCCGAAGATGGGCGAGATGGTCGCCGGCGACGCCGACTCCTACCGCTACCTGGCCGAGTCCATCCGCATGCACCCCGACCAGAAGACGCTGGCCGGCATGATGGAAGAGGCCGGTCTCGAGCGCGTCGAGTACACCAACCTGACGGGCGGCATCGTCGCGTTGCACCGCGGTATCAAGCTCTGAGGCTGTCATGGCATTGCTGACCCCCCTGCTGTTGGCGACCGCTGAGCGGACGCTGAATCAGCTGCTTGCTCGCGACCCGGCCTCGACGTCGCGCCTGAATGCACTGGCAGGCCGACGCCTGCTGGTGCGTGTCGAACGCCCCGCCTTTGACCTGCTGGTGCATTTCGACCTGCAGGGCCTGCACCTGTTGCGCCTGCCCCAGGCCAACGAGAGCGATGGCGATGTGGTGGTGGAGCTCGACATGGAGACCGCCGCCGCCCTGCTGTCCGGTGAATCCATCGAGCGTCTGATGTTCGAGGGCCGCCTCGCCGTGCGTGGCCGCATCCATCTGCTGGAAAGCGCCCGTGACCTGGTGATGGACCTCGACCTGGACTGGGAAGGCGCGCTCAGTGAGTGGTTCGGCGAAGCCCCCGGCCATAGCCTGGCCAACGGCCTGCGCAGCCTCGGGCGCTTCGGCCTGATCAGCCGCCGCGAGCTGGAGCTGGACCTGCGCGAGTACCTCACCGAGGAGGCGCGCTGGCTGCCCGGCCAGGCGCAGATGCGGGTCGCGCGCGACGAGCTGACCGAGCTGACCCAGTGTCTGGATCGCACCGAAGCGCGTCTGGCGCGGCTGCGCCGTCATCTCGAGGCCGCCACCTCTCATCAACCTGCCGAGCGGGAGTGCCAGCCGTCGTGAGACTCTATCGCCTGCTGAGCATCCTGTGGGTCATCGCCCGCTACCGCCTCGACGACCTGGTGCCACCGGGGCGCGTACCGGCCCTGCTGCGCCCGCTGCTCAAGCTGTCTCCGCTGCATCTGTTCCCCATCGGCAGACGCACGCGTGGCGAGCGTCTGCGCCTGGCGCTCGAGGCCCTCGGCCCGATCTTCATCAAGTTCGGCCAGATGCTCTCGACACGCCGCGACCTGCTGCCGCCGGACATCGCCGACGAACTCAAGCGCCTGCAGGATCAGGTGCCGCCGTTCGAGAACCAGGTCGCACGGGAGCTGGTCGAGCAGGAACTCGAGATGTCGGTCGACGAAGCCTTCGCCGAATTCGAGGCCCAGCCCCTGGCGTCGGCCTCCATCGCTCAGGTACATGCCGCACGCCTGCACGATGGCTCGGATGTGGTGGTCAAGGTCATCCGGCCGCGCATCGAGGAAGTGATGCGCAAGGACATCGGCCTGCTCTACCTGTTCGCGCGACTGTTGATGAAGGTCTCGCCGGAAGCCCGTCGCCTGCGCCCGGTCGAAGTCGTCGCCGACTACGAAGCGACGCTGTTCGACGAGCTCGACATGCACAAGGAGGCCGCCAACACCTCCCAGCTCAAGCGCAACTTCCTCGACTCGCCGTTGCTCTACGTCCCGGCCATCCACTGGCCACTGACGCGCCGCCGCGTGATGGTGCAGGAACGTATCCGCGGCATCCCGGTCGCCGATATCGAGGAGCTGACCGCGCAGGGCACCGACCTCAGGAAGCTGGCCGAGCGCGGCGTGGAGATCTTCTTCACCCAGGTATTCCGCGACAACTTCTTCCACGCCGACATGCACCCCGGCAACATCTTCGTCTCGCGCGAGAACCCGCACGACCCGCAGTTCATCGCCATCGACTGCGGCATCGTCGGCAGCCTGACCCGCGAGGACCAGGACTATCTGGCCCGCAACCTGCTGGCCTTCTTCCGCCAGGATTACTACGAGGTCGCGGCGCTGCACATCGAGTCCGGCTGGGTCGGCGAAGGCACGCGCGCCAACGAATTCGCCGCCGCCATCCGCGCCGTCTGCGAACCGATTCTCGAGAAGCCGCTCAAGGACATCAGCTTCGGCCAGGTCCTGCTGGGGCTGTTCCAGACCGCGCGCCGCTTCAACATGGAAGTCCAGCCACAGCTGGTGTTGTTGCAGAAGACCCTGCTCAACATCGAGGGCCTCGGCCGCCAGCTGTATCCGGACCTCGACCTGTGGGCCACCGCCCGCCCCTATCTGGAACGCTGGATGAAAGAGCGCGCCGGCCCCAAGGCGTTCTGGGCCGAGATGGTCAAGCAGGCACCGGAGCTGTCGCATCAGCTGCCACAGCTGCCGGCGATGGCCTTCCAGGCCATGGAACGCATCGAGGACGAGCATCGCGCCCGTCAGCGTCAGACAGAGGCCATCACCACACTGCGCGACCGGGTCAACCACGCTTCGAGCACCAGCTGGCGACTGCGTGCGGGCCTGCTGCTGGTGGCCGGTGCCTTCGGCTGGCAGCCCCTGATGGCCTGGGCGGAGACCCAGCCCGTGGCAGTACTGGTGGGCGCGGGACTGGGAATCGTGTTATTGCTGTGGCGCTAGCCCGCAGGCAGTCATGATGGCCGGTCTGGCCCGGCGCGCAACGAAACTTGCCGCCCCATGGGACGCAGTGCAATATGAATGACACATAACACTTGCATCCTTAGTCGCCTGCCCACGCCGTGCCGTTTGCCGTGCAAGGCGTGCCGTCAGCGCAGAACTCGATGATTTAACGCAAGACCCAAGCTTTCAGGAATGATGATTCATGAGTGATATTCTCAACCGTCTGTCAGGGGTACTGGCAGAACGGCGCGACGCTGACCCGACCTCCTCCTATGTCGCGAGCCTGCACCACAAGGGCCTCAACAAGGTACTGGAGAAGATTGGCGAAGAGGCGACCGAAACCGTACTGGCCGCCAAGGATTTCGCTCACGACGACGTGGACTCGCAGCGTGCCGTGATCGGTGAGACCGCTGACCTGTGGTTCCATTCATTGGTCATGCTGTCACATCTGGGGCTGGATCATCAGGAAGTGCTGGATGAGCTGGCGCGCCGCTTCGGTGTTTCCGGCCATGATGAAAAGGCCGCTCGCGGCCAGTGAAGGACCCGTATTCTTCCGGCGCAAGCCGGCTTTCCGGCAGAGGTGCCAGCACCCTGCAAGTCTCAAGGCCCAATGACCCGGTGTCAGCGGCCCAAATGGAGAATTCCCCATGTTAGGTGGCATCAGTATCTGGCAGCTTCTCATCGTGCTCGGCATCATCATCCTGATCTTCGGAACCAAGAAGCTGCGCAACGTCGGCTCTGATCTCGGCGGTGCCGTGAAGGGCTTCAAGGGCGCGATGAAGGAAGAAGAGAAGAAGAGCGACGAGCCGACTGCCCAGCAGAAGGTCGCGCATGAGGAAAAGCGTGGCGACACCATCGATGTCGAGGCCGAGAGCCGCGATACCGCTGACAAGCGCTCGTAACCCGCATGTTCGATATCGGCTTTTTTGAACTGGCATTGATCGCGCTGCTGGCGCTGATCGTGCTCGGCCCGGAGCGTCTGCCCCGGGCCGCCCGCACTGCGGGTCTGTGGCTGGGACGCATCAAGCGCAGTGTCTCGGGCATTCAGCAGGAAATCAGTGCCCAGCTGGAAGCCGAGGAACTGCGTCAGACGCTCAACGAGCAGAAGAAGCAGCTCGATGAGACGCTCGCTCATGCGCGCAACGAGGCACGCGATGTCGAGCTCGGCATCACCGAGTCCAGCTCGCCCCGCGATGCAGGCGCTTCCGGCGCTGAACCCAGCCCCCGCCCTGCCGAGAATGGTGCGCCGGCCACTGAGCCGAGCACTGCTTCCGACACCCGTGAATCACGAGAGCCACGTTCCTGATGAGTGATCCACATGCCTCACCATCAGGTGGTCAGGGCGGCGCTGCTCACGCGCCGCTCATCGAACACCTGATCGAGCTACGCTCGCGCTTGCTGCGCGCCACCCTGGTGGTGCTGGTGGTCTTCGCCGCGTTGTACGGCTTCTCCAACCAGATCTACCTGTATGTCGCCGAACCGCTGATGGCCTTGCTGCCACCGGGGTCGCAGATGATCGCCACCGAAGTGGCCTCGCCCTTCCTGGCGCCCTTCAAGCTGACATTGGTGGTGGCGCTGTTCTTGGCAATTCCCGCCGTGCTCTATCAGGCCTGGGCGTTCATCGCGCCGGGCCTCTATGAAAACGAGAAGGCGTTGGCGCTGCCGCTGCTGGCTTCCAGCATCCTGCTGTTCTATGCCGGTGCGGCCTTCGCCTACTATGTCGTCTTCCCGCTGCTGTTCCAGTTCTTCACCACCACGGGCCCCGAGAACGTGGCGATCATGACGGACATCAATCAGTACCTGAATTTTGTCCTCAAGCTGTTCTTCGCCTTCGGGGTCGCCTTCGAGATTCCCATCGCCACCTTCCTGCTGATCTGGACCGGCGCGACCACGGTGGAGGCGCTGAGCAAGAAGCGCCCCTATATCGTGATCGCCTGCTTCGTGGTGGGCATGCTGCTGACACCGCCGGATGTGATCTCGCAGTCCCTGCTGGCGATTCCGATGTGGCTGCTGTTCGAGGTCGGCATTCTGGCCTCGCGCCTCTTCAAGCGCCGTCGTGCGGCCTCGGACGATGAGGCATCGCAGGAAACGCCCTGAACGCAGCTGCCTGCAATCGTGTTTCCAATAATGCGGGTCCTGGAACTGGGCACCAGAATAGAGCACCAAAACAGAAAGCCCCGCCGAGTCTCCGGCGGGGCTTTCTGTTTCTGGAGGCCTTGTGTATTCAAGGGACTTGCTCGCAGCAGGCGCGCGCTATCACGACACATGCACCGGCGTGTCGAAATCAGTCCTAGTCGGCGGCACGCGCCTTGTCGTCCTCGATCCAGCTATCGATGCGCTCGACCAGCTTGAAGATGCCCTGGGCCGCTTCGCTGATACGCTCCGCCAGCAAATAGGCCGGGGTGGTGACGACACGGTTGGCGGCATCGACGACGATGCCCGTCACCTCGCAGCTCTTGTGCAGGCCACCCTGGGCACTGATCGCCCCTGAGATACTGGCATCGTTGCCGATGGTGACCGAGATGCCCTCACCCAGCAGCTTGGGCACCATCACCGGCGCGATGCACATCACGCCGATCGGCTTGCCGGCCGCATGGAAGGGCTGCACGGCTTCCTGCAGGCCAGCGACGAGTTCGAGGTCCTCTCCCTTGACGGCAAAGTCACACAGATTCTTGGCGGCGCCGAAGCCACCGGGCAGGATCAGCGCATCGAAGTCGTCTGCAGACAACTCTTCCAGCGGGCGCACCTTGCCACGTGCCAGACGTGCGGACTCGACCAGCACGTTGCGGGTCTCCTCCATCTCGTCGCCAGTGCCATGATTGATCACGTGATGCTGCGCGACATCCGGTGCAAAGCACTCATAGGCAATGCCCAGCTGATCGAGACGCAGCAGCGTCAGGGTAGTTTCATAGATCTCGGAGCCATCGAAGACACCGCAACCGGAAAGGATCAGGGCTACCTGCTTGGTCATGTGTTACTCCATTGACGGTGAACTGCCCGGCGACTGCCGGCAGGTCAGAAGTGACAGAGTCGTACAGGAATCAGCATCAGGCAAGCCTCATATGAGAGGGTGCCTGCGGGCAAGAGCATGCCGTCCCTGCAGCCCCCACAGGGTGGGAAGTCGTCACTCCGATGCCCCAAGACTATGGGCGACATAGCCACACCTCAAGGGCGTGGCAGGGGGCGAGCGGGCAAGATGGCCATGCACGGGACGCGACACCCTGTCCCATGCCATGCCCTGCCGTGGCGTGTCTGCACTGATATACTCGAATGATCCGTGCCGCTACTTGCCCGGCCAACCCCATCGCCTTCGGTGCTGGGGGTGCTGCCTGATCTGTCATATCATTGAAACATGATAGACCTAGACTTCCAGCGTCCCTCACGGAACCGGAGCCTCTGATCCGGAGAGCATTTCTTGAGCCAACGTACCCCGCGCCAGTTTCCTGCGACTCGTATGCGCCGTATGCGCAAGGACGACTTCTCTCGCCGGCTGATGCGTGAAAATCAGCTGACGGCTGATGATCTGATCCTGCCGGTCTTCGTTCTCGAAGGCTCCCAGCGTCGTGAAACCGTGCCCAGCATGCCGGGCGTCGAGCGCCTGTCCATCGACCTCATGGTCGAAGAATGCCGCGCCGTCCACGCGCTGGGCGTGCCGGCCATCGCACTCTTCCCGGTGGTCGATGCCGAGGCCAAGACGCTGTATGCCGAAGAATCCTACAACGCCAACGGCCTGGTGCAGCGTTGCGTGCGCGCCTTGAAGGAAGCATTGCCGGAGCTGGGCGTCATCACGGATGTCGCGCTCGATCCCTACACCGTTCACGGTCAGGACGGCATCCTCGACGAAGACGGCTACGTGCTCAACGACCGCACCGTCGAGACCTTGATCAAGCAGGCGCTGTCACACGCGGAAGCCGGTGCCGATGTCATCGCGCCCTCCGACATGATGGACGGCCGCATCGGCTCCATCCGCGCCATGCTGGAACAGGAAGGTCTGATCAACACGCGCATCATGGCCTACTCGGCCAAGTACGCCTCCAACTACTACGGCCCGTTCCGTGACGCAGTCGGTTCGAGCGGCAATCTGGGCAAGGCCGACAAGCAGACCTACCAGATGGACCCGGCCAACAGCGACGAAGCCCTGCATGAGGTGGCGATGGACATCGCCGAGGGCGCTGACATGGTGATGGTCAAGCCGGGCATGCCCTATCTTGATGTGGTAACGCGTGTGAAGCGCGAACTGGAAGTGCCGACCTTCGCCTACCAGGTCAGCGGCGAGTACGCCATGCACATGGCCGCCTTCCAGAACGGCTGGCTGGACGCCGACAAGGTCATTCTCGAATCATTGATGTGCTTCAAGCGTGCGGGTGCCGACGGCATTCTCACCTATTTTGCCCGCCGGGCCGCGGAACTGCTGGCGGAGAAAAACCGCCTTTGACAACCCCGGCCATTGCGGAAGCGGCTGACCGGGATCATGGAGTTGATGATGGAACAGACGCCCAAGCAAGATACCGACAACACCACGGCGGCCCTGCCGGGAGTCGCTGACAGCCGCGACAGGGATGCTGCCCCCAAGGCAGCATCCATTCCACGGGAAGGCGAGATCGAGCTGGTGGCGGATGAGCCGCCGGCTCAGGAACCACTGCCCCTGCGCGTCAACCGGACGCGTACCGGTATCCATGCCAAGGCCACTCCCTCCCCCGAGGCCGACCTCGCCGATCCGGCGCTGTACTTCAATCGCGAGCTGTCCAACCTGCAGTTCAACATCCGCGTACTCGAACAGGCCAAGGATACCTCGCATCCGCTGCTCAACCGCTTGATGTTCCTGCTGATCTTCACGTCCAACATGGACGAGTTCTTCGAGATTCGCGTGGCGGGCCTCAAGCATCAGATCGCCTTCGATCGTACCGACCCCGGCTGTGACGGGATGCTGCCGAGCAAGGTGCTCGATGAGGTCTCCCGCATCACGCATGAGCAGGTCGAACGCCAGTACCGCATGCTCAACGAGGACCTGATCCCCGCGCTGGAAGAGCAGCACATCCGCTTCCGTCGCCGCAATCAATGGAACGACGCGCAGAAGGCCTGGGTACGCGATTACTTCGAGGAAGAGATCCAGCCGGTCATCAGCCCGATCGGTCTCGACCCGTCGCACCCGTTCCCGCGCCTGGTCAACAAGAGCCTCAACTTCATCGTCGAACTGGAAGGCAAGGATGCCTTCGGTCGTGAAGGTGGCCTGGCCATCCTGCCGGCCCCGCGCTCGCTGCCGCGCCTGATCCGCATCCCGGATGGCCTCGTCGAACCGGGTTACACCGAATACGTCTTCCTGTCCTCGATGATCCACGCTCATGCTCAGGAGCTGTTCCCGGGCATGAAGATCAAGGGCTGCTATCAGTTCCGCCTGACCCGCAACGCCGATCTCTCGGTGGATGCCGAGGATGTCTCCGACCTGGCCTCCGCGCTGCGTGGCGAGCTGCTGGCGCGCCGCTACGGCGATGGGGTGCGTCTCGAGGTGGCCGACAACTGCCCGGAAGCGCTCTATACCTTCCTGCTCAAGCAGTTCGATCTGGAGGCACGCGACCTCTATCAGGTCAAGGGCCCGGTCAACCTCAACCGCCTGATGGAAGTCATCGGCGACGTGGGCCGCGAGGACCTGCTCTATGCCCCGTTCACCCCGGGCATCCCCAAGGCGCTCAAGGGCGACAACAGCCTGTTCGATGCGATCCGTCGCGAGGACATCCTGCTGCATCACCCCTTCCAGTCCTTTTCCCCGGTCGAGAACCTGCTCGCCGAGGCGGCGCGCGACCCGAACGTGCTGGCCATAAAGCAGACCCTCTATCGCACCGGCGCCGACTCCAACATCGTCTCCTCGCTGGTGGAAGCCGCACGTCAGGGCAAGGAAATCACCGTGGTGATCGAGCTGCGGGCGCGCTTCGATGAGGCCGACAATCTGCAGCTGGCCTCACGCCTGCAGGAAGCCGGCGCCATCGTCATCTACGGCGTGATGGCCTACAAGACCCACGCCAAGATGCTGCATATCGTGCGACGTGAACACGGCGAGCTGCGTCACTACGCGCACCTGGGCACCGGTAACTACCATGCCAAGACGGCGCGTCTCTATACCGATTACAGCCTGCTGACCGCCAACGAGACACTGTGCGAGGACGTCCACAAGGTCTTCCAGCAGCTGACCGGCATGGGCAAGCAGCGCGATATCGAGAAGCTGCTGCACGCCCCCTTCACGCTACATGAGCGCATGGTGGAGATGATCGACCGTGAAGCGCGCAACGCCGAGAAAGGCAAGCGAGCCCACATCATCGTCAAATGCAATTCACTGACCGAGCCCAAGCTGATTCGCGCCCTCTACCGTGCCTCGCGTGCTGGCGTGCAGTGTGACCTGATCATTCGCGGCGTCTGCTGTCTGCGTCCGGGTGTGCCGGGGATTTCCGACAACATCCGCGTACGCTCGGTGATCGGTCGCTTCCTCGAGCACACGCGCACCTTCCACTTCCACAATGCCGGTCAGCCGGAAACCTGGTGCTCCAGTGCGGATTACATGGAACGCAACATGTTCCATCGTGTCGAGACCTGCTTCCCGCTGCTCGACAAGAAGCTGGCCCAGCGTATCCGCAAGGACCTGGACACCTACCTGGTCGACAACTGCCAGAGCTGGCGCCTGGAAAGCGATGGTCACTACACCCAGCTGGATGCCGGCGACGCGGAGCCGATCAGCGTGCAGGAAACCCTGCTGTTCGCCTACGCTGCCAAGGCCTGATCACGACTTGCTCACGCCAGCCCCCCCTCAGGTAGCAGCACACACGGCCAACTGAACTCTCGGCCCTCACGCTTGCGTGGAGGGCCGTTGTCGTTGCTCCTCCTTCTGATCCCCCCAAGGCTGTGCAAGGCGGGACCGACGATCAGACGCATGCAAGAAGCCCCCGTATCATCGATACGGGGGCTTCGCTTTCACATCGGATCAGTCACGGGTATCAGACGCCGATCTTGCCACCATCTTCCCGCTGGATGACGACGGTCGCGGCGCGCGGGCGCACACTGCCGTCAGTTTCGGCAGTCGCATCCATACTCTGCGGCCAGTTGCCGGGATGTTGGATATTGACGAACAACGCCGTCCTGTCAGGGGTCGCGAAGATGCCGGTCACTTCACAGCCGTTCGGGCCAACCGCGAAGCGCTTGAGGTGTGCCTGGTTATCGGCACCGATCACGGCAGCATCCCCTTCAGCCTGCTGAAGCGTGGCCGGCACGACGGCCAACACCTGGTCATTGGTGGCATCCGCCACACCGGCGTAGCCGTTGTCCGTCTGGATCCACAGGATGCCCTGCTCGTCCTCACGTTCGTCGAAGTAGAGGCCATCCGGACTGGCGAATTCATTCATCTCGGTCAGGCCGGACAGATTGTCGGCATCACTGGCCGCTGCACCGAACACGAAGATCTCCCAATCGAAGGCGGTGTGATCCCCTGCCTCGCGCCAGCGGATGATCTGTCCCGCCTCGTTGTCACCGCGCGGATTGGCGGCATTGGTCGGCGCCGTCCTGTAACCGACTCCCGGCTCCTCGATGGCCTTGCCGTCATTGGTGAAGGCAGCCGCGGTCCCCTCTTCGGTGCGCTTGGAATTGTTGGTCAGTGTCATGTAGACCTCACCGGAAGCCGGGTCGACGGCGCCCCACTCCGGGCGGTCCATCGGCGTGGCGCCCATCAGATCCGCCGCGTCCACGGTATGGATGATGATACCGGCCAGGTCATCGGCCGCCAGCCCCAGAGCCTCGGCCAGGGTGCGGCCATCCCTGGTCACGGCCTCCGGCGTCAGCTTGAGCCACTTGCCGGTGCCATCGGCGGAGAACTGGGCGACATACAGCGTGCCTTTGTCCAGGTACTTGTCGCCGATCGCCAGGCGGTCCTTGAAGTCACCGGCGCCACGCGAATCAGCGGCGTCCCACTTGGCGTCTGACACGAACTTGTAGATGTACTCGTTGCGCGAATCGTGACCGGAGTAGAAGACCACCGGCTCCCCCTCGACCAGCTTGCCCGGCCAGCAGCCTTCGTGACGGAAGCGGCCCAGCGCGGTGCGCTTGATGGCCTGCTCGCCGGTGTAGGGGTCGATCTCGACGATATAACCGAAGGTCCGCGGTTCGTTGCGGTAATCCTTGTCGGCGCTGTCTGCCGTCGGCGTGTTGTCGAAACGCGCGAATTCGCCTTCGACTTCACTGGCATCTCCAGCGGCAGTCTCCCAGCCATAGCGGCCACGCTCGGTCTCGATGCCGATACGGTTGTCATCGAGCTGACGATCGCTGCGCTTGACGAAGTAACCCGGCCAGTTCTCTTCGCAGGTCAGGTAGGTGCCCCACGGGGTGTAGCCGTTGGCGCAGTTGTTGTTGGTACCACGGGTGCGCATGCCATCCGGCGAGAAGGCTGTCTTGACGTAATCGCTTCCCGCCACCGGGCCGCTCAGCTTCATTTCACTGGCGCTGGTGTAGCGACGGTTGTAGCGCGAATCACCCACCACTTCCCACTTGCCGTTGCTGTCCTTCCTGACCTCGACGATTGTCACGCCGTGGGCGTTGATCTCGGTGCGCACTTCATCGACCGGGCGCTTGCCGGAATCCGCATTGGTCGCGCCGCCCTTGGGCGCCCACAGAGCATCCTGATCGATGTATTCGTTGTTCATGACCAGCAGGAAGTTGCTGGAGGCCGTGTCGTCGCTCAAGGCGAAGTTGTGCATGCCATCGTGATGCATGCCGACGGTGTTGAGCTGGATCTCCGGCGTCATCGCCAAATCCTTGCTCCACTCGGGTGCCTTGGCATTGAGCGGTGTGCCCCACGGCGCCAGCACCTGTGCGGTATATCCCTTGGGAACCACGACGGCATCCGTGCGTGACCCCTTGATGGACTCGAATGCCAGCGCCAGCGGCGTCTTCTTGCCCGCTTCGTTGCTGGCGGCGTTGGCCGTGGTGCTCAGCCCCGCAAGACCGAAACCACCCAGCATGCTGGCAGCCGCCATGCCAAGGCCACCCTGCAAGACACGACGACGCGAGATGTGTCGCTCGATGACAGATGAGAATATCTCGTTGCTGCTGGGATTAAGCAGGCGATGGTCTTCGATTTCCTTGCTCATGTCGCTTCACCGTAGTCAGGTTTCGGGTTGTTCTGTTCAGGCATGCCCCGCAAGTGCATGCCGAAGGCAACAAGAGTGATACGCGAGCCCGATGACAATTCCGTGACGAAGGGACAACAGCGACGATAGACGACAGCGCCCAACGGCCTTTCGACCGTTGGGCGCAGGGGCTTCAGGAGACAAGCCGACAAATTCAGCAATTATCAGACAAGCGCGTCGTCATCCTCCCGACGAGGCGCGGGCCTGGCGTCCGAGACCTGATGTATAGAGCCTTGCATCAGGCCTCGCGCAGGCGCTCGGCGGCCAGGTTCAGCAAATGCTCGGTAGTTTCCCAGCCCAGGCAGGCATCGGTGACGGACACGCCATGACGCAGCTGGGAGAGCTTCTCCGCTGCCGGCAAGGCCTGCTTGCCTTCATTGAGGTGACTCTCGAGCATCACGCCGATCAAGGCATCATCCCCCGCCAGACGCTGAGAGAGCACATCCAGCATCACCTCACTCTGGCGGCGGTGGTCCTTGCGGGAGTTGGCGTGACTGCAATCGACCATCAGGCGCGGCGTCAGGCCAGCGCCTTCCAGCTCACGCAGGCAGGCGGCCACCGAGGCGGCGTCATAGTTGGGCTGGCCATGACCGCCGCGCAGCACCACATGGGTATGCGGATTGCCCGCGGTCTCGATCAGCGCCGGACGCCCACTGTCATCCATGCCGAAGTGGCGATGCCCATGCGCCGCCGCTCCGATGGCCTGCACGGCGACCTCGACGCCTCCGTCAGTGCCGTTCTTGAACCCCACGGCACAGCCGAGGCCGGAGGCCATCTCGCGATGGATCTGCGACTCAGTGGTGCGGGCACCGATGGCTGCCCAGCCGAGCAGGTCTTCCAGGTAAGCGGCGGTCAGCGGCTGCAGCAGCTCCGTCGCCACCGGCAGGCCCAGCTGGTTGATCTCGCGCATCAGCTCGCGCGCCTGACGCAGGCCGGTGGCCATGTCATCGCTGCCATCCAGATGCGGATCATAGGCCAGCCCCTTCCAGCCCACCGTGGTGCGCGGCTTCTCGACATAGACACGCATCACCAGCTTGAGGCGATCACGCACCTGCGGCTCGATCACCGCCAGGCGCTGGGCGTACTCACGCGCGGCCTTGAGATCATGGATGGAGCACGGCCCGACCACCACCAGCAGACGATCATCGTCGCCGGCGAGAATGGCATTGATCTCATCGCGATGCTGGCGAATCTGGCCGGCCAAGTCGGCGTCCACCGGCAGCTGCTCGCGCAATTCGCTGGCACTGGGCAGGGCTTCACGACTGATGCGTCCGGGTGTGGTCGGAGTCTGGGCGGCATCAGAGCGGGTCACGGTGGCGTTCTCGGCAGTCAAGGGATCAACAGTGGCGTCGGCAGCGTGCGGGCTTGCGGTCAACACGCGTTCAAGGCTGGCGTTCATGGTCTTCTCTCCTGTAATGAAGCCTCGGCTTCATCACGCAATATTCATTCTGACAGACAGGGACTTCGCGAATCGTCACCCCGGTATTGCTCGCCCTGCCCCGCGGTGACAGCGGAAAGAGGCAGGACGCCGCTAAATCGCCAGCGCCAATAACCATGCACGACCCGAGCGGAGGCAAGTGAAAAGCGGGTAGTCAGGATAGTGGTGCGCATGGTCATTCCTCTCGTCATTCATGCTGCAATCATTGTCGGCACGTTAGGGTGACATGCCTCGTCATGGATTTCGCAAGGCCCGAAACGCAAGAACCCCCGGCCGTGGCTGCGACCGGGGGTTCTTCAAGGTGGTGGCAGCCCGTACGAGACAGGCGCGCCGTGACCTCAGGCGCGCCCCTGTGTAAACCAATACCAATAGCCGTCCGCACACGCAGCCGTCACGACCTGGCCCGAAGGGCAGGCAGCGACAGTCAACGAGCGGTGGCTGGTGGTCTGATTCATGGGTCGGGCCGATATCCAGTGGTGACGATGAAAAAGGTGATAGACCTATCCTTGCACTCCAGATCGTCCTGCGCAAGCGTGAACCGGCAACAAACCGTTGTCCGCACGCATAAAGAAGGGCTATCAGCCTGAAGTGGCATCAGTATAATCTTTGGTTGTCGATCAACATGATCGGCAACACGCATTCGTCCAGCGGTGCCTGACACCGCGCCCACAGCTTGGAATGCATGCATGCAGGATTCCCGAAATGATGCACTGATAGAGTATCTGTCGGGATGCGCCCGGCAGGATGCCAAGGCACTGGATCGGCTCTATCGAGCAACCAGTGCGCATCTATACGCTCAGTTGCTGCGTATCTTGAGACATGAGGCATCCGCGCAGGATTGTCTTCAGCAGGTCTACATCCGGGTATGGGCCGCCGCCGGTCAATATGACGCCGGCCGCGCCCGCCCGATGACCTGGCTCGGCACCATGACCCGCAACATCGCCATCGACTGGATACGTCGACAGCGACCCAGCGAGCATGACAGCGATGAATTGATCGCCGCCATGCCGGGGCGGAGTGATATCGAGGCAGATGTCGACCTGGCCCAGCACAGTGGTGAACTCCATCAGTGCCTGGCCGAGCTGAATGACGATCAACGCCGTGCCCTGGAACTGGCCTATTTCGAAGGTCTTACCCACCAGGATCTGGCCAATCAACTGGACCAGCCCTTGGGCACCGTCAAGAGCTGGGTCCGTCGTGGACTCGAGAGGTTGAAGACATGCATGAGTCATTTGATCTGAGCGACCCGGAACTGCGCGAAGCCGCAGCGGGCGAGTATGCGCTCGGCACATTGACACGCGACGAGCGCGCGGCATTCGAGTCACTGCTGGCCGTCAGCCACGACCTGCAACGTGATGTGGAGCGCTGGCGCGAGCATCTCAACGTGTTCAATGAACAGCTTCCCCCCGTCACGCCACCGGCCCATGTCTGGCAAGGCATCGCCGAGGCGACCGGCACTGCCCGTCAGCCCTGGTGGCGTCGTCTGGGCCTATGGCAGGGCATGACCGCCACGGCCTTCAGCCTGGCACTGGCAGTCACCCTGACCTTCAGCCTGGGGCACAACGCGGGCATGGAGAGCGACTACGTGTTCGTGGTCAACAATTCTGACAGCAGCCCCGGCTGGATCGTCAACGCCTCCCACTCGGGCGAGATGATGGTGCAGGCCGTCAGGCCCGAAGCACCGGCCCCAGGCAAGGTCTGCGAGCTGTGGCTGATGGCCAAGGATGGCAAGGAGCCGATGTCACTGGGCATCCTGCCGCATTCCGGCACCATGAAGGTCGAGGTGCCCAAGGAGTATCTGGCTGCCTTCCCTGACAGCGACCTGGTGATCACTCTGGAAAACCCGCAGGGTGCCCCCTCCGGCAACCAGATGGGCCCGACCCTCAAGAAGGGTCAACTGACGCCGGTCGAAGGCCGCCACATCCTGTAAGCGCTTCGCCAGTGCAGAATGTCGTGACAGCGATCGCAACAACGGTCGCAGCAACGAAAAAAAAGCCCCCGCTTTTCAGCGGGGGCTTTTTTCGTGCTGTGCTCAGATCTCGAATGTCATGCCTCGGAAGTCAAAAGCGATAACCGAAAGACCCGCTGACAGAAGCTATCAGCGCAGGTGGCGGCCACCATCCACCGGCAGGGTCGTGCCCGTGACATAGGGACTATCCAGCAGATAGCGCAGTGCCTGCCAGATGACGCCAGGCCCCGGTACCTGCTGCATCAACGACTTGGCTCGGCTGCATCAACGACTTGGCTCGCGCACGCTCGGCATAGTCGTCATCATCGTCAGGGCGCAGCATGATCAGCGCCGGCGCGATGGTGTTGACCTGGATGCGTGGCGCGAACATCGACGCAAACGACAAGGTCAGGTTCTCGAGCCCCGCCTTGCTGGCCGCGTAGGCCGCATGCTTGCGCGAGCCCTTCTGGACCACGAAATCACTCATGTGGACGACGTCCGCCTGCGGCTCGATTCCAGCTTCCAGCAGATCGCGCAGCGCCAGATTGATCAGGTACGGCGCCTGCATATGGACACGGAACAGGTGCTCGAACAGCTCGCCCTGCCCCTCGCCGTCGCCATCCGGTGCCCAATCGCCGGCATTGTGCACGATGGCCCGCAGGGTCGGCGTCAGCTCACGAATCGCCGCGATGAAGGCCTGGATGCCTGTCTCGCTGGAGAAATCCGCCTGCACGGTGCGAATGCCCAGTGCGCGCAGGGCGTCGAGCTCTTCCCGCTCGCGTCGATAACTGATGATGACCGGATGACCATCATCGACCAATCGCTCGGCACAGTAACGCCCCAGGCGCTGAGCGCCACCCGTGATCAGTATCGGAGACTGACTCATTCACTCGACTCCTTCAGGCAAGGTCAGGCTACTTCAGGCAGAGACCAGAGCCGGGTCCAGCAGCGGCTCGCGTGGCGCATAGCTGAACACATCGGAGCTCAGCGCGCTGGCCTCGACACCCAATGGCGTCAGCGCATCGACACAGGCATAGACCATGCCCGGCGAGCCGGACAGATAGACGCGCTTGCCCGCCATGCTGCCCGCGTGCTCGCGCAGCACCTCGTCGATACGTCCCAGATGACCATTGAAAGCGGCCTCGACACCGGCCGCTTCCAGCGCGCGATGATGGGCATCGCCGACTTCCGGCGCTTCTTCCAGCACCGGAAAATAGCGGAAATTGGGCTGACTGGCGGCCCAGTTGAGCGCCGCGCTCTCCAGATACAGATCACGCCGCTCGCGCGCTGCCCACCACAGTTCGATGGGCTGGGACAGGCCACGTGCAAACGCCGCCTGCAGCATGGCGTGCATCTGCGAGAATCCGGTGCCGGCACAGATCAGCACGATGGGGCTGGGGTCGTCGAGGTCCAGCACGCATTCGCCGCTGGGCAGGCGTAGCTCAAGTTGATTGGCCGCGACCAGCAGGCTGCGCAGGCGCGCGGAATTGCTGCGCTCCGGCCAATGCTGGATATGCAGCTCCAGCACGCCATCACCACTGGCGGCATTGGCGATGGAGAACGGTACCCAGGTGGTGTCATCGAGCTTCATCTCGAGATACTGGCCCGGCGCGTGCGCCAGGGCCTCGGGACGTGCGGCGAAGCGCACACGAAACACGTCCGGGGTCAGATCTTCCACACTCTCGACATGACAGGTCAGGGTCCGCGCCGTCATCGTATCCTCTTGTTATCTGATGCCTGCCGCCAGCGCGCTGCGCGACGACAGGGTAAATGCATGGGTGTTGATGGTCAGTCGCGAAATCAGTCCAGAATGCCCAGACTGTCCCAGCGTTCATCGACACGGGATGTGATCTCTTCGCTCATCACGATGGGCTCGCCCCACTCGCGGTCTGTCTCGCCGGGCCACTTGTTGGTCGCGTCCATGCCCATCTTGGAGCCAAGACCCGCCGTTGGCGAGGCGAAGTCCAGATAATCGATCGGCGTATTGTCGACCAGAACGGTATCACGGCTCGGGTCCATGCGCGTGGTGATGGCCCAGATGACATCTTCCCACTTGCGGGCATCGACATCATCATCCAGCACGATCACGAACTTGGTGTACATGAACTGACGCAGGAAGCTCCAGACCCCCATCATCACGCGCTTGGCGTGGCCGGGGTACTGCTTCTTCATCGTCACCACCGCCATGCGGTAGGAGCAGCCTTCCGGGGGCAGATAGAAGTCGACGATCTC
Source organism: Cobetia sp. LC6 (assembly GCF_030264805.1). Classification (NCBI taxonomy): domain Bacteria; kingdom Pseudomonadati; phylum Pseudomonadota; class Gammaproteobacteria; order Oceanospirillales; family Halomonadaceae; genus Cobetia; species Cobetia sp. LC6. The sequence goes on from NZ_JASSPL010000006.1 coordinate 140,417, forward strand.
CGGGAACTGCTTGCGCAGGATCGGCACGAAGACTTCATTGAGCGCCAGGCCGAGGATCGCCGGCTCATCCGGCGGACGCCCGGTATAGGTGGAGTGATAGATCGGGTCGCGCCGATGGGTGATGCGCTCGATGGTGAAGACCGGGAAGGTCTCCACCTCGTTGTAATAGCCGGTGTGATCGCCGTAGGGGCCTTCCGGTGCCACGTCATCCGGGTACAGGTAGCCTTCCAGGATGATCTCGGCGCTGGCCGGGACCTCGAGATCCGACAGGCCACATTTGACCAGCTCGGTGCGCGAGCCGCGCAGCAGACCGGCAAAGGCATACTCGGAGAGTGAATCCGGTACCGGCGTGACAGCGCCGAGAATGGTGGCCGGATCGGCACCCAGCGCCACCGCGACGGGGAAGGGTTCGCCCGGATGGGCCTTCTGCCACTCGCGGAAGTCCAGCGCACCGCCACGGTGTGCCAGCCAGCGCATGATGAGGCGATTCTTGCCGAGCTTCTGCTGACGATAGATGCCGAGGTTCTGGCGCTCCTTGTGCGGACCGCGGGTGATCACCAGCGGCCAGGTCACCAGCGGCGCGGCATCCCCGGGCCAGCAGTGCTGGATCGGAATCATGTCGAGATCGACATCCTCCCCTTCCAGCACGATCTCCTGACAGGGCGCACGCTTGACCTTCTTCGGCCCCATGCTCATCACCTGCTTGAAGATCGGCAACTTGTCCCAGGCATCCCGGAAGCCCTTGGGCGGCTCCGGCTCCTTGAGGAAGGCCAGCAGCTCGCCGACTTCGCGCAGCGCCTCGACGGATTCCTGCCCCATGCCCAGCGCCACGCGCCGCGGCGTGCCGAACAGATTGCCCAGCACCGGCATGCTGTGGCCCTTGACGTTCTCGAACAGCAACGCCGGACCACCCGCCTTCAGGGTGCGATCACAGATCTCGGTCATCTCCAGATAGGGGTCCACCTCGGCACGAATGCGCTTGAGTTCGCCCTTCTCTTCCAGCGCCGCGATGAAATCGCGTAAGTCTCGATACTGCATGGGAGTTTCCGCTCGGCTTGATCAAGCCCCGAGCATAACATTGCCAGCCGGCACTCGGCAGGTCAGCAACGCAGGACGCCCACTTCCCGAGCGGGAAGTGGGCGTCCTGGCAAGCACCTGTCGAGAACATGGCCAGCCAACCGGCTCGGCCAAGTGTCGATCAGCGGCGCTTCATGGCCTCGAAGAACTCGAGATTGGTCTTGGTATCTTTCAGGCGATCGATCAGGAACTCGGTGGCCGCCACATCTTCCATCGGGTTGAGCAGCTTGCGCAGGATCCACATGCGCTGCATTTCATCCTCGGACGCGATCAGGTCTTCACGACGCGTGCCGGATCGACGGATGTTGAGGGCCGGGAAGACACGACGCTCGGCCAGCTTGCGGTCGAGGTGAGCTTCCATGTTACCGGTGCCCTTGAATTCCTCGAAGATGACCTCGTCCATCTTGGAGCCGGTATCGACCAGTGCCGTGGCGAGGATGGTCAGGCTGCCGCCTTCTTCGATGTTACGCGCGGCACCGAAGAAGCGCTTCGGCTTCTCGAGCGCGTGAGCGTCGACACCTCCGGTCAGCACCTTGCCGGAAGACGGCACCACGGTGTTGTAGGCACGCGCCAGACGGGTCACGGAATCGAGCAGGATCACGACATCCTTCTTGTGCTCGACCAGACGCTTGGCCTTCTCGATCACCATCTCGGCGACCTGGACGTGACGGGCCGGCGGCTCATCGAAGGTGGAGGCCACGACTTCGCCACGCACGGTGCGCGACATCTCGGTGACTTCCTCGGGACGCTCATCGATCAGCAGCACGATGAGGTGACATTCGGGGTTGTTGCGCGTGATGGAGGCGGCAATGTTCTGCAGCATCATCGTCTTGCCCGCCTTGGGCGGCGAGACGATCAGACCACGCTGGCCCTTACCGATCGGTGCGGTCAGATCAAGGATGCGCGAGGTGATGTCTTCGGTGGAACCATTGCCGATTTCCATCAGCAGGCGCGACTGCGGGAACAGCGGCGTCAGATTCTCGAACAGGATCTTGTGCTTGGCGTTCTCGGGGCGGTCAAAGTTGATCTGGTTGACCTTGAGTAGCGCGAAGTAACGCTCCCCTTCCTTCGGCGGACGAATCTTGCCGGAGATGGTGTCGCCCTTGCGCAGATTGAAGCGACGGATCTGGGAAGGTGAAACGTAGATGTCATCAGGACCCGCGAGGTAGGAAGAGTCTGCACTGCGAAGGAAGCCGAAGCCGTCCTGCAGGATTTCCAGAACGCCGTCGCCGTAGATGTCCTCACCGCTTTTCGCGTGCTTCTTGAGGATGGCGAAGATGATGTCCTGCTTGCGCGAACGTGCCAGATTGTCGATGCCCATCGTCTGGGCAAGTTCCAGCAGTTCGGGGACAGTATTTTGCTTGAGTTGGGTAAGATTCATCGGCTTTGTTTGAACGTGGCTCAGGTCAGCAGGGCTGATAGATAAGAAGGGAATCGAGAAGACGGGCAGAAGACAAGGACCGGCACTGCAAGGGTGCAGACAGAACTCGACAGCATTCCCGGAGGCAAGCGCCTGAGCTGGATGAAGACAGGTGCCAAAAGTTCAGGAAAGATCACTCACCACGGCCGAACAACGAATTCAGCAACGGAGTGTCGAGCTACGGATGTCCAGCGACGACGGACCGGTCGAAGGGACACGGAGCGTCATGCTTCCTGACAGAAAAGTCTTCTCGATATGGAATCTAGCGGTATGAATCGCCTGGGGGCTGGCCGGCGTGTCGCGGGCAGCATTACCAGAGGGCTGGCTGACAACTGGGGGACCGTGGGACGGTCGACATGACGCAATCAGAGAGCGTGTAATCAGGCGAACGCCTCGATGGTAGTCAAGCCGGCCCCTGAACGCAAGCCCCGACGGCCTGGTGGCGCACCCGGTACTGCCTGAAGTGCTCGCCACCGGCCAGCCAACACTGCGATAGCTGCCGCTGACACGGCGCTTTCACTGATGCCCCAAGGCCCCCGAGGGCAGCAAGGCCCGATTCACAGATTGGCATCCAGAAAGGCTGCCAGCTGTGCGCGCGGCATGGCGCCCACCTTGCTGGCTTCGACATTGCCGCCCAGAAACAGCATCAATGTCGGCACACCGCGCACGCCGAAGCGGGCGGCGAGTTCAGGGGCTTCATCGACATCGACCTTGACGATCTTGAGCTGCCCTTCGTATTCCTCGGCCAGGGATTCCAGCGTCGGTGCCACGCTCTTGCACGGCCCGCACCAGGAAGCCCAGAAATCCACCAGCACCGGATGCTCGCTTTCCAGCACCACGGATTCGAAGTCCTTTTCTGCAATCGGTACCACACGTTCGCTCATCGCGACGTTATCTCCCAGACCCGGTCGGTCTTGCTGAATGTGCTGCGTGATGGCTTATGACTCATAGTGCGTGATGATGACCCGCGACTTCGCCGTTCTGTCATATCACGCCGCTACAATAGCATGCCCCATGCGCTGAATGTGCCGCCAGCCCCTCGAGGTGGTGGCGCCGTGGGTGCCACCGGTTTGACACCTCTGGCCAGTCGCCGCAATCTTGCGTGAGTCGCCGCCGCGCCCTGCAGCCAGCTTCATCTTTCCGCAGCAGGCCCGCGTCCGGTGGCCGCCCACGCTCACGACATCTTCATTGCGCCATGGTCGCTACGCAGGGAAGCCGTCGCAGGAGTTGGCGTGAAGGAGGCAGCGCATGATGCCTGCCATGAATGACCCGCCGTAAAGGACTCCGCCCTTGAGTGAATCAGCACCCTCCCAGCCTCCACAACCCACCGCCACTGATGAAGGCATCACCGGCAACGAGGCCCCGCTGCTGAAGCTGGCCGCCATCGATCTGGGTTCCAACAGCTTCCACCTGCTGCTGGCCAACCACCAGGCGGGGCAATTGCAGGTCGTGGCCAAGCAGGGTGAGAAGGTCCAGCTGGCGGCAGGGCTGGACGAAGACGGCATGCTCAGCGAGGAAGCCATGGAGCGCGCCCTCAACTGCCTCGCCCAGTTTGCACCCTTCATCGACGGCATCGAGGCCGACCATCTACGGGTCGTGGGCACCAACGCCCTGCGCGCCGCGCATAACAGTGAAGAACTGATCGAACGTGCCGAGGCTCTGCTGGGGCATCCCATCGAGATCATCGCCGGGCGCGAAGAAGCCCGCCTGATCTATCTGGGCGCGGCGCATGCGCTGGCCGATGTGCACGGCAAGCGTCTGATCGTCGATATCGGCGGCGGCTCCACCGAGTTCATCATCGGCGAGCAATTCGAGCCCCAGTTGCTGGAAAGCCTGCACATGGGCTGTGTTGCCTATACCAAGGCCTTTTTCCAAGATGGCGAGATCAGCGAGAAGCGCATGCGCCGCGCCGAGCTGGCCGCACGCTCGGAACTGGCCAGCATCCAGCGCACCTATCGCGAGATGGGCTGGGATGACCCGGTCGGCTCCTCCGGCACCATCAAGGCCGCCGCCAACGTGCTGGAAGCGCACGGCTGGGCCCCGCATGGCGTGGTCACACGCGAAGGGCTACTCAAGCTGCGCGCGGCGCTGCTGGAATTCAAACGTCTCGACAAGGTCAGCCTGCCCGGCCTGAAGAACGATCGTGCCACCGTCTTCCCGGCGGGCATCGCCATTCTGTGCGGTGTCTTCGAGGCATTGGGGCTGGAGCAGATGCGCTACTCCGACGGCGCGCTGCGCGAAGGCGTGCTGTTCGATCTGATCGGGCGCAACACGCCGGAGGATTCACGCCTGTCAGCCATCGAGTCGCTGCAGCGTCGTTATGGCATCGATACCCGCCACGCCAGCAATGTGCGCGACACCGCCCTGCAGCTTTTCGATCAGGTCGCCGGCGACTGGGCGCTGGGGGCGACGTCACGCCAACTGCTGAGCTGGGCCGCCGAACTCCACGAAGTCGGCCAGGCGATTTCCCACAGCCAGTTCCATCGCCATGGCGCCTACCTGCTCGAGCATTCCGACCTGCTCGGCTTCTCGCGTCCCGAACAGCGCGCGCTGGCCTTCCTAGTCCGTGCCCACCGTCGCAAGTTCCCCAGGAACGAACTGGCGACGCTGCCGGAGCCGCAGCAACCGCGTCTGGCGCGCCTGGCACGCCTGCTGCGCATGGCGGTGATGCTCAACCATTCACGCTCGGAAGCGCCGGTGCTCGGCATGCATCTCAGCGCCGAAGGCGACGATCTGACGCTCAATCTGACCGAGGAATATCGCGATCACAGCCTGATCAACGATGACCTCAGCCAGGAAAGCGAGCTGCAGAAAGCCGCCGGCATGACGCTGACACTGGCCGATCCCTGAGCGAGCCCCAAGCAAGATATCGGCGAGATCGCCCGCTGGCCTCACTGCGATGTGAGTGAGGCCAGTAGCCACCAGCCCCGCGAGGGGTGCCACAGCCCCGCGACTGTCCCGTCGTTCATGCGCGCCACACGCAACTGCTCACGCTGCCAGGGCGGGATGTCGGCTTCCTGCAGCAAGCGCTTGATATCGCGCCGCCCCCGCCCTGCCACTCGCAGTACATCTCCCGGCTGACGCGACGTGAAGGCAACATGCTGCTCGCCCCTTCCCAGCGCCCGCCATGCCTTGCGTGCCTCAGAATCCCACTCGCAGGAAGGTCTCTCGCCGGGTTGGCGACCACTTCTCGCGTAGCCGTTATCACCTTGTCGGTGGCAAACGCTCTGCTCAATAACGGTATCTGAGACCTGCCACCACAGCTGTCCGCGCCACGCGCGCACGCTGACGGCATATTCGGCATTGCCCCACTGCACCTCGGCCACCGAGTCGGGCGGCGTGGCGATCAAGCGCTGCAGGCTCATCAAGCGCCCGCGCGGCGGCACCGGCCAGCCACGTGACTGGCATAGATGGCGCAGGACCAGCCGTTGGCGTGACTCACTCAAGCCTGCCAGCTCCGTCAATGACAACTGTGTCTCTTGCTCCCGCCCTTGATCCAGGCCCTGGTTCAGTCCCGGATCAAGACCCTGCCCCTGTCCTTGTCTCTGAGCCAGGCGCTCAGCGCCTGTCACCTGAACCTTCGTCAACAGCTCGGCCGCCAGCTCATCAAGCAAGGACTGCTCTTCCTGCAATTGCTGCGCCGAGCGCGCCAGGCTGGCCACGGCCTGCGGCCAGCGCGCCTGCAACAGCGGCACAACACTGTGGCGCAGGTAGTTGCGATCAAACTGCTGATCGACATTGCTGGGGTCTTCGCACCAGTCTCGCCCGGCCTGCAAGCCCTGCTGGCTCGCCAGTGTCTGGATTTCATCGCGCGAGATACCCAGCAGCGGCCGTAGCAGTCGTGCCCGCCCAGGGGATGCCTCACCCATGGCCAGCGCCCGCTCAGACGGCATGGCTGCCAGCCCGCGCCCGCCACTGCCACGCAGTGCGTTGAGCAACAGCGTCTCGGCCTGATCATCTTGATGCTGCGCCAGCCACAGGCTATCCCCCGCCACCAGACAGGCGCTCAGCGCCGCCAGCCGCCCTTCGCGCGCTGCCGCCTCCAGTCCTCGCGACTTGAGTGCTGTCTCCGCCAGCGCCAGATGACGCACGCTAAGCGGCAGCCCGAGACGCGAGGCCAGCCTGCGCGCCAGCTGCTCGAAATCATCGTTGGCTGCCTGCAGGCCGTGATGCACATGCACCAGCCGCAGTCGACGCGGGCAGTCCTTGACCGCACGTGCCGCCAGCCGCGCCAGCATCACCGAATCCAGCCCACCCGAGAGCGCGACCCATACCGTGCGCCTGGCATCGCTGGCCTCGAGCGCCTCGCGCACGGCGACGAGTGCGCGCGACTCCGCCATCTCGCTCAATGGTTGAGCGAACAGGTACAGCGAATCCAGTGAGGGGGACAGAGACATGTCGGGCTCCTATCGCGAAGCGGAGGAAAGAAGTCGAGGAGAAAACGCCGGCCCTGAACGCAAGAACGCCCCCGGAAGAATCCGGAGGCGTCCTGGTCACGCGGGCATGAGCCGATCGCGCATCATGCGAGAGGCACCGGGATCAGACCGGGGCGCCGTAGCTCATCAGGCGCTGGTAACGACGCTCCAGCAGGGCATCGGTATCCATGGCGCCAAGACGCTCCAGACCTTCGCCCAGCGCGGCCTTGATGCTGTCAGCGGCGGACTGCGGGTTGCGGTGCGCGCCACCCAGCGGCTCCTTGATCAGGTTGTCGACGAAGCCCAGCTCCTTGAGGCGCGAGGCAGTGATGCCCATCGCGTCAGCGGCGTCGGCGGCACGTTCGGCACTCTTCCACAGGATGGAAGCACAACCTTCCGGCGAGATCACCGAGTAGGTGGAGTACTGCAGCATGTTCAGCTCGTCACACACGCCGATCGCCAGTGCACCGCCGGAACCACCCTCACCGATGACAGTGGAGATGATCGGCGTCTTCAGGCGAGACATCACCGCCAGGTTGTAGGCGATGGCCTCGGACTGACCACGCTCCTCGGCACCGATGCCCGGATAGGCACCCGGAGTGTCGATGAAGGTCAGGATCGGCATCTTGAAACGCTCGGCCATCTCCATCAGACGGCAGGCCTTGCGGTAACCTTCCGGACGCGGCATGCCGAAATTGCGACGCACCTTTTCCTTCACGTCGCGACCTTTCTGGTGACCGATCACCATCACCGGCTTGTCGTCGAGACGCGCGATACCGCCGACCAGTGCTTCGTCGTCCGCGTAGTGACGGTCGCCGTGCAGCTCATCGAAGTCCGTGAACAGGTTCTCGAGATAATCGAGGGTATACGGGCGCTGCGGGTGACGTGCCAGCTGAGATACCTGCCAGGCGCCGAGGTCCTTGAAGATGGACTCGGTGAGCTTGGTGCTCTTTTCCTGCAGGCGAGCGATCTCGTCAGACAGGTTGACCTGGGAGTCGTTACCGACCAGACGGAGTTCCTCGATCTTGGCCTGCAGCTCGGCGATCGGCTGTTCAAAGTCCAGATAATTGGGATTCATAAGGCGTTTCGTTCGTCGTCTCGGGCAGCCAGGAAAGCGAGTCGGCCGGGTCACTCCCCCTGAGCACACGCTCAGGCGATCTGTGGCACACGGCGGTCACAGTCGGCATGGAATTGGGTACGGAAAAGATGGACAGGCATTATCGCACCCTGTTCGACAGGTGCAAACCTTGCCCGCCTGTTAGGCGTGGATTAACTCTGCGCCCACGCCGCTCATCTCGGTGCTGTGCCTGCCCCGCCGCTTGGCGAGGCAGGCATCATCCTGTCGGCCAGCAAGTCAGTCACGGTACTTGAGGCGCACGCCGCGCTGGCCTTCCACCTCACCCAGCTGGATCAACAACTCATCACTGGGCGCAACGCGCCATTGCTCGCCCAGCTCCAGCCAGGCCTCCGCCGCGGCGTTGCGATAACGCAGACGCATCGGCAGGCCTTCACTGGCCAGGTGTGGCGTCAGCAAGGTGGTCAGCTGCTGGGTGAAGCGACCGCCGATGTCCTCGGCGGCAATGCTCATCTCGACCGCCTCACCGAAGCGCGCCCGCGCATCGATGATCGGCGTGACATCCTTGCCGCGCAGACGCAGGCCGCCGGAATAGTCATCCTGACTGACCTCGCCTTCGACGATCACCACGCTGTCAGGCACCAGCTTGTTGCGCACCTGATCGTAGAGCTCACCGAACATCGAGGCCTCGATGCGTCCGGTGCGGTCATCCAGGGTCACGAAGGCCATGGTGTCGCCCCGCTTGGACTTCATGGTGCGCATGGCGATCACCAGCCCGGCGATGCGCTGCGGCTCGCGCGACGGTTTGAGATCACTGATGCGCGCATTGATGAAGCGCTTGAGCTCACCCTCATACTCATCGATGGGATGGCCGGTCAGATAGAGCCCCAGCGTGTCCTTCTCGCCGGTGAGACGTTCCTTGTCGGTCCACTCGCGCGCCTTGCGATAGCCGGCGTAGACATCGGTTTCCGGCTCGCTGAAGGCATCGCCGAACATGTCAGTGATGCCGACATCATTGTTGGCGTGATTCTGGGAGGCGGCCTTGAGCGCATCCTCCACCGCCAGCATCAGCACCGCGCGCGACGGGCCGATGTTGTCCAGCGCACCGGAGCGGATCAGCGCCTCCAGAGTGCGCTTGTTGATCTTCTTGGCATCGATGCGCTTGCAGAAGTCGAAGATGTCACTGAACGGGCCACCCTCGGCTCTCGCGCTGACGATGGCATCAATCGGGCCTTCACCCACGCCACGGATCGCGCCCAGACCATAGACGACGCGCCCTTCCAGATCGACGGTGAACTTGTAGCCGCCGAGGTTCACATCCGGCGGCGTGACCGTGAGGCCGATATGGCGGCACTCCTCGATCAGCGGCACCACCTTCTCGATGGTCTGCATCTCGGTCGAGATCACCGCGGCCATGAACGGCCCCGGATAGTGCGCCTTCAGCCATCCCGTCTGGTAGGAGACGAGACCATAGGCCGCCGAGTGCGACTTGTTGAAGCCGTAACCGGCGAATTTCTCCACCAGATCGAAGATGTTGCCGGCCAGGTCCTTGTCGATGCCCTTGCCCGCACACCCTTCCATGAAGCCGGCACGCTGCTTGGCCATCTCTTCCGGCTTCTTCTTGCCCATCGCGCGGCGCAGCATGTCGGCCTGCCCCAGCGTATAGCCGGCCAGCACCTGCGCGATCTGCATGACCTGCTCCTGATACAGGATGATGCCGTAGGTCGGCTCCAGTACCGGCTTGAGCAGCTCATGCTGGTAATCCGGGTGTGGATAAGACACTTCGGAACGACCGTGCTTGCGGTTGATGAAGTCATCCACCATGCCGGACTGTAACGGCCCGGGACGGAACAGGGCCACCAGGGCGATCATGTCTTCCAGGCAGTCGGGCTTGAGCTTCTTGATCAGCTCCTTCATGCCGCGGGATTCGAGCTGGAAGACGGCCGTCGTCTCCGCCTTCTGCAGCATGTCGAAGGTCTTGGCGTCATCCAGCGGGATGTCATCGATATCCAGTGGCGGCAGCCCTTCGCGCTCACGGACCTTGTCGACCATCTCGGTCGCCCAGTCGATGATGGTCAGGGTGCGCAGCCCCAGGAAGTCGAACTTGACCAGCCCGGCCTCCTCGACATCGTTCTTGTCGAACTGGACCACCAGACCGCTGCCGTCTTCATCACAGAGCAGCGGCGCGAAGTCGGTCAGCTTGGTCGGCGCGATCACCACGCCCCCGGCGTGCTTGCCGGTGCCGCGCGTGGTGCCCTCGAGCTTGAGCGCCATCTCCCAGATTTCCTGGGCTTCCTCGTCGTTGTCGATGAATTCCTTGAGCTGCGGCTCCTGCTCGATGGCCTTCTCCAACGTGATGCCGACCTCGAAGGGAATCAGCTTGGAGAGCTTGTCGCCCAGCGAGTAGGGCTTGCCCTGGGCACGCGCCACGTCACGCACCACGGCCTTGGCAGCCATGGTGCCGAAGGTGACGATCTGCGAGACCGCGTTGCGCCCGTAGCGCTCGGCCACGTACTCGATCACGCGGTCACGCTTTTCCATGCAGAAATCGACGTCAAAGTCAGGCATGGAGACACGTTCCGGGTTCAGAAAGCGCTCGAACAGCAGGTCATATTCCAGCGGGTCCAGATCGGTGATCTTCTGGGCGTAGGCCACCAGCGAGCCGGCACCGGAACCGCGCCCCGGACCGACCGGCACGCCGTTGTCCTTGCCCCACTGGATGAAGTCCATGACGATCAGGAAGTAACCGGGGAAGCCCATCTGCAGGATGATGTCGAGCTCGAAATCCAGCCGCGTGCGGTAGCGTTGCTCGATCTCGGCCCAGGCCTCGCTGTCGCGCGGATGCCTGGCGTGGGGATACAGCTTGTCGAGGCGCTCCGTCAGGCCATCATGCGAGACCTTGCGGAAGAACTGGTCCATCGTCATGCCTTCCGGCACCGGGAATTCGGGCAGGAAGTAGGTGCCCAGCTGCACGGTCACCGAGCAACGCGCCGCGATCAGCACACTGTTCTCGAGCGCTTCGGGAATGTCGGAGAACAGCTCGCTCATCTCCTCGGCGCTCTTCAGGTACTGCTCATCGCTGTAGCGGGTCTCGCGCCGCGGGTCATCCAGCGCCTTGCCTTCGCCGATGGAGACGCGCGTCTCATGGGCCCAGTAGTCTTCACGCTTGAGGAAGCGCACATCATTGGTGGCCACCACGGGCGTATCGGTGGCCTCGGCGAGCGCTACCGACAGATGAAGGCACTCTTCCTCGTACTGACGCTGGGTGCGGGTCAGCTCCAGATAGAAGCGATCCCCGAACACCGACTTCCATTCACCGAGCAGTGCCCGAGCGCTGTCCTCGTGGTCCGACAGTAGATGACGGCCGATCTCGCCTTCACGGCCGCCGGACAGCACGATCAGGCCCTCGGCCTGCTCGAAGATCCACTCTTTCTCGAGGTAGGCGCGGTCCTGCTTCTGGCCATCGGTCCAGCCGCGCGAGATCAGCTCGGTGAGATTGCGATAACCGGTGTCGTTCATCGCCAGCAGCGTGAGGCGATACGGGCGCGTGGCATCCTGGGGATTGATCAGCCACATGTCGGCACCGATGATCGGCTTGATGCCGGCAGCGCGCGCATTGGAGTAGAACTTGACCAGCCCGAACAGGTTGGCCTCGTCAGTCACCGCGACAGCCGGCTGGCCCGCCGCGGCGGTCGCCTTGATCAGCGGCTTGACGCCGGGCAGACCATCGACGAGGGAGAACTCGGTGTGAACGCGCAGGTGAACAAAGGGCGTGGTCATGGAATCGGCTCGTGAAGTCGGCGTGACGGTGAAGGATTCGGTTGCGGCTGGTGCTGTCGTCGCTGCGGGTGACGGCGGCTGCGAGGCTGAAGGCTCGGGCTTCAAGGATAGCCTGTCAGCGCCATCGTCTGAAGGTGCAGCGTCTGGCCGGACAGGCTCGACTGACGGGGATGCCGCGGTCTCACTGGCATCAGTCAGACCACGGCTGGTGGCTTTTTTGCCGTGGAATACTGGCTCGTCTCGCTTGCATCGCTCAGCATCGCGCTCGGCTCTGGCGTTGGCTCGACCTGCACTCCTGTCTGCGGCCCTGCCGGCGTGGCGCTGTCATCCAGCTCTGGCGTCGCCATTTCTGGAATCGCAGCCTCCGGGGTCGGAAGCGCGATCAGCGCGTCCGGTGGCACGGCCTGTGGCACGTGCCCCGACATGAACAGCCGCTTGACCGGCCCGAAGCTCTTGCGGTGCAGGGTGAGGATGCCATGTTCCTCGATGGCGGCCTGGTGCTCACGAGTCGGGTAGCCCTTGTGACGCGCGAAGCCGTAGACGGGGAAGCGCGAATCCAGCGCCGCCATCTGGGCGTCGCGATGCACCTTGGCCAGAATCGAGGCCGCGCCGATGGCAGCGTGACGCAGATCGCCCTTCACCACCGCCATGCCGGGAATCTCGTGCCCCGGCAGTCGATTGCCATCCACCAGCAGGTATTCCGGGCGCACGCCCAGTGCATCGATGGCACGCCGCATTGCCAGGTGCGTGGCCTGATAGATGTTCAGCTCATCGATCTCGTCACTGGAGGCCTCGGCGATCGCCCACGCCCAGGCACGCGCTCGAATCTGCTCGTAGAGGGCCAGACGCTTCTTCTCGCTGAGCTTCTTGGAGTCCGTGATGCCCTCGATGGGATCGCTCGGGTCCAGAATCACCGCTGCCGCCACCACCGGACCAACCAGCGGTCCACGTCCGACCTCATCGATACCGGCCAGCAACTGCCCCTGGTAGGGAATCACCAGCGGCGGGAAATCATCGGCGGGTTTACGCTTGCGCGCAGAAGGCGGAGTGGCGTGGCTGTCGGCAGAGTCGGTCATGATATCTCGAGGCGTAAGACAACAGGCAGAGCGCCAACGCGATCTGCCTGTCGAGGTGATTCAATCAAGGGTAGCGCTATGTCTGGCGGTGACACGCGGGATCAGCGTCCGGCCAGCTCACCTATGGCGATGGCGGCCGCAGCGCTGGCATCACAGGTCAGTTCACGATGCATGGCGGTGAAACGCTCTCGCAGTTCTCGTTGGCGGGCGACGTCACCGGCGGCACGCGACAGCAATGGCGCAAGGCTTTCCTCGATGGACTCCGGCGTGGCGGCGTCCTGGATCAGCTCCGGCACCAGCGTCTCGCGGGCGATCAGATTAGGCAGGGAAATCCACTCGGTCTTGACCATATGCCGCGCGATGCGATGTGTCATCGGCGCCATGCGATAGGCCACCACCATCGGGCGATGACAGAGCAGACATTCGAGCGCCGCTGTGCCGGACGCCAGCAGCACGGCATCGGCGGCGGTCATCGCTTCACGCGATTGGCCATCCACCAGATGGATGCGGCTGCGATCCAGACCTTCGCGCTCCGCCATCAGGGACTCGAGCTCGGTGCGCCGCAGCGGCGTGGCCGCCGGGATCACCACCTCAAGGCCAGGATAACGCTGACAGAGACGCTCGATGGCGGCCAGGAAGGTCTCGCCGAGAAAGCGGATCTCGTTGGCGCGGGAGCCCGGCAATACCGCCAGCAGCTGCACTTCCGGATCGATCCCCAACTGCCCACGGGCAGCAGCGCGATCATCCTCGAGCGGCAACTCATCGGCCAGCGGATGGCCGACGAAGGTCACCGGCACCTGATGCTCACGATAGAAGGCGGCCTCGAAGGGCAGGAAGGTCAACATGCGATCGACGGCGCGGCGAATGGTCTTCACGCGCCCCTGACGCCAGGCCCACACGGAGGGGCTGACGTAGTGCGCGGTGGTGATGCCCTGCTTGCGCAGACGCAGCTCGAGCCCCAGATTGAAGTCCGGGGCATCGATGCCGATCATCACGTCGGGCTGCCACTCAAGGGCGTCGCGCAACAGATGGCGACGCACCTTGATCAGCGCCGGCAGATGCTTGAGCACCTCGACCAGCCCCATCACCGACAGGGTTTCCAGCGGATAGAGGCTGTCAAAGCCCTCGGCCTGCATGCGCGGGCCGCCGATGCCACGGAACTCGACATCGGGATAGCGCGCCTTGAGCGCGCGCATCAGGCTGGCACCGAGGATGTCACCGGAGAGCTCCCCGGCTACCAGATAGATGCGCATGCTCAGCGAGTCAGACCGCGTGTGGACGCCTTGAGCGAGGCGATGAAGACATCGCGCTCGGCCAGCGGCGGCTCGGCTTCCAGCTGCTCGAGGGCCTGGGCCAGCGTCAGCCCCTGACGGAAGACCGTCTTGTAGGCCGTGTTCAGCGCGGAGATGGTCTCGCGGCTGAAGCCACGACGCTTGAGGCCGACGCTGTTGAGGCCATGCGCTTCCGCCGGATGACCATTGACCATCACGAAGGCCGCGATGTCCTTGGTGATGATGGAGCCACCACCCGCCATGGCATGTTCGCCGATATGGCAGAACTGATGCACCGCCGACAGGCCACCCAGAATGACGTGGTTGCCGAGGTGGACATGGCCGCCCAGCGTCGCCTGATTGGCCATGATGCAGTCGTCGCCGATGATGCAGTCATGACCGACGTGCGAGTAGGCCATGAACAGGTTACGACTGCCGATACGCGTGAGGCTGGCATCCTGGACGGTGCCGCGATGCAGGGTCACGCCCTCGCGGATGACGTTGTCATCCCCGATCTCCAGACGCGTCGGCTCACCGGCGTACTTCTTGTCCTGGCAGTCCTCGCCCACCGACGCGAACTGGAAGATACGGTTGCGCTCACCGATGACGGTGGTGCCCTTGATGACGACATGCGGCCCCACCACCGTGCCAGCGCCGATCTCGACATCAGCCCCGATCACGCAGAACGGGCCGACCTCGACATCATCGGCCAGGCGGGCGCCGGGATCGACAATGGCAGTAGGATGTATCAAGCGACCTTCCTCTCGGCACAGATGATTTCGGCCTCGCAGACCACATCGCCATCGACCTTGGCCTGACAGGCGAATTTCCAGATGCCACGCTTCTCGCGCAGCACGCGGGCGCTGATCTCGAGCTGATCACCCGGCATCACCGGGCGCTTGAAGCGCACATTGTCGCTTCCGACGAGATAGTAGATGTAGCCATCGGCGGGGCGTTTGTCGACGGTCTTGAAGCCGAGAATACCCGCCGCCTGAGCCATGGCTTCCACGATCAGAACGCCCGGCATGATCGGGTGCTCCGGGAAGTGACCATTGAAGAACGGCTCGTTGATGCTGACGTTCTTGCGCGCAACGATGAACTCGCCAAGGGTCAGGTCCATGACACGATCGATCAGCAGGAAAGGATAGCGGTGCGGGAGATACTCACGGATCTCGTTGACGTCCATAACCATTGGCTTGCAACCTCTGAAATAACGAAATGCCTGCCGCTCGCGGGCAGGCATGTAATGACGGTCCGGACCGCCGTTCGGGCAATGGCGCGCATTATAGCGTCCTTGCGCGTGGCTGGCAGCCGCTCATTGCCCGACAGTGCGCCAAGCAGGTGCGAGACCCCGCTCTGGACAGGTACTACCCGGGCTTGCAGTACTACTTGTCCTTCAGACTCTTCTCTACCTGATTCAAGCGTCGCGCCAACTGATCCAACTGCTTGAAACGCACGGCATTTCTGCGCCACAGGCCGTTGTCCATCGCGCCAGTACCGGAGGAATAGACGCCCGGCTTGGTGATGGAGTTGGTCACCAGGCTCATGCCGGTCACCTGCACGCCATCGGCGATTTCCAGGTGCCCCGCCAGACCCACACCGCCGCCCATCAGACAGTAGCGCCCGACCTTGGTGGAGCCGGCGATGCCGACACAGCCCGCCAGTGCCGAGTGATCCCCGATCTGGACGTTGTGCGCAATCTGGACCTGGGAGTCGATCTTGACGTCATTGCCGATGATGGTGTCGCCGAGCGCGCCACGATCGATACTGGTGCAGCTGCCGACTTCGACATCATCGCCGATCAGCACGCCGCCGAGCTGAGCGATCTTGTGCCAGCCCTTGCCATCGTGGGCAAAACCGAAGCCATCGGCGCCGATCACGCAGCTGCTGTGGAGCACCGCACGCGCACCAACCACCACGCCATGATAGAGCGTGACATTGGGATGCAGCAGACAGCCCTCGCCCAGCACGCTGTCGGCCCCGATCACGCAACCCGCCTGAATGCGCGTGTTGTCACCGATGCTGACGCCCGGACCGATCACGACCTGCGGGCCGACCTCGACATTGGCCCCCAGGGTTGCGGTCTCGTCGATGACGGCACTGGCGTGCACGCTCGCCTGAGGCTCGACCGCCAACGGATCGAACAGACGCGACAGCTCAGCGTAGGCCAGATACGGATTGTCCAGCACGAGGGCATTACCCTTGCACTCTTCAAGATGGCTTTCATGCAGCAGCACGGCAGTCGCGGCGGTTTCCCCGAGATACTTGAGGTAGGCGCGATTGGCGAGGAAGGCGATATCGCCGGGCTCAGCATCGACCAGCGTCGACAGGCCGGTGACCCGGACAGCCGGGTCACCGACGAGACGAGCGCCCAGCCGCTGAGCCAGATCCTCGAGAGTGTAAGAGAATTGTCGCTTTTTCATTCTGTCTCTGGGCGCTGAGCGCCTCTGGCTCGCATTCGCGTTGTCATGCTCGGATGCAACACATCCCGCACGCTTGCGCGCGCGGAATGCACTCAGTTGAGCGAGTTGAACACCTGAGTCACTTCATTGGTCAGATCCAAACCGTCCTTGCTGTAGACCGTCGCATTGCGGTCGACCAACAGCTCGATGCCATGCTTGTCGACGACCTGCTGGATGGCCTTGTCGAGCTTCGGCTTGGACTGCTTGAGGAAGGTCTGCTCCGCCTGTTGCTGCTGCTGCTGGACCTGACCACGCAGCTGCTGGAACTGGCCACCCTTCTGGCGCAGCTGCTGCTGCACGGACTGACGCTCGGAGTCGGACATCACGGCGCCGTCCTTCTGAAGCTTGGCCTGCAGGGATTCCAGTTCCTTGGCGAGAGCCTTGGCCTGGTCCTGCTTGCCGGCCAGCTGATTCTTGAGCTGGTTCATGGAAATCTTGGCCGAGTCGGAACTCAACAGCGCCTGGCGCCAGTCGAGGACCGCGACTTCGGTGGCCTGTGCCAGCATCGGAGTTGCCATGGCGGCAAGGCCACCAGCCAGACACAGGGCGCGGGTCAATTTACGCATCACACAAACTCCTTGTAGACCTGTTGCTCGGTCACTGATGACTCAGCGACCGACGGTGCGAAAACCGGCGACGGAACAGGGACAGCGCCGCCGGTGGTCGTGACGAAGGCCGCACCGGCTCTAGCGGGTGCGGCATCGTACGGCCTTAGAAGGTCTGGCCCAGCGAGAACTGGAAGATCTCGGTGTCATCGTCGTCATCGTCACCGATCGGCTGGGCGACACTGAAGGTCAGCGGGCCCACCGGCGTGATCCACGACAGGCCGATACCGGCACTGTAATTCAGCTCACCCAGGTCGACACCGCTTTCACAGCTGCTGGTGTCACTGGAGCTCACGTCGTAGCACGACGTCAGATAGGTGTTACCGGCATCGACGAAGAACGACGGCTGCACGGAGCGCTTGTCCTTGATGAAGGGCATCGGGAAGATCAGGTCCACCCCACCTTCGATCAGGATGTTGCCGCCGATGGTATCGTCGTCACCATCGTTCTGTTCGGTGGTAGCCTGCCCCAGAGTATTGGAGCTGTAACCACGCACGCTGCCCAGGCCACCGGCATAGAAGTTCTTGAAGAACGGATAGGTATCGCCGGAGAACGAGTTGGCATAGCCCAGCTCGGTACGGAACTTGAGTGACCAGTCCTGACTCAGCTCGAAGTACTTGGATCCCTTGTAGCGGAGCTTGTAGTAATCCGCATCGGAACCCGGCACCGCCACTTCCAGCGACAGCAGCTGAGAGCTGCCCGCCGTGGCCAGGATGCCACGGTTGAGGTTGTTGCGTGACCAGCTGGCTGTCAGCTTGTAGAGGTTGAAGTCTTCGCCTTCATCCTCGATGAACTGCGTGACCTCCGCCGGGCTGTCGTCGAAGTCCTTGACGCGCACGAACTCGTAACCGCCGCCGAAGTTCAGGCGTGACAGCTCATTGATCGGATACCCGAAGTTGATCCCGCCACCGAAGCTGTCGGTCGCGTAGCTGGCGACATCATCGTCATCGTCGTAGTCCACCTTGCGGTAGAACATGTTGTAGCCGCGCGAGATGCCATCCAGCGTCCAGTACGGGTCGGTGTAGCCGAAGCTGACGTTGGTGTAATCGTCCGACTTCTGGGCGTTGATGTTGACTTCGTTACCGGTGCCCAGGAAGTTCTTCTGCGACAGGCCAACCCCGTAGATGACACCATCACCCTGGGAGAAGCCGATCGACGCCGAGATCGAGCCTGACGGCTGCTCCTCGACGTTGTAGTTGACGTCCAGCTGGTCAGGCTCGCCGGCGACAGGGCGCGTGTCGACATCAACCTGCTTGAAGAAGCCGAGGCGCTCAAGCTTCTGCTTGGACTGCTTGATCTTGTCGGTGGAGGCCGGTGCGCCTTCCAGCTGGGTCATTTCACGACGCAGCACTTCGTCTGCGGTGGTGGTGTTGCCCTTGAAGTTGATGCGACGCACGTAGGCACGCTTGCCGGGGTCGACCGCGAAGGTCAGATCGACAGTGTCGCTCTCTTCGTTGACCTCCGGCACCGCGTTGACCTTGGCGAAGGCGAAGCCGTCAGCACCCAGTGCCTGGCGCAGCGCCTCGCTGGAAGCGGTCACATCACGCTGGGAATAGAGAGCATCCGGAGCGAGCTTGACCAGATCACGTGCCCGCTCTTCCTTCATCTTGATGTCGCCGGCGAAACCGATCTCACCGATCTTGTACGGCTTGCCTTCATCGACGTTGATGGTGACGAAGATCTCGGACTTGTCCGGCGAGATGGACACCTGGGTCGAGCGCACCTCGAAGTTGACGTAACCGCGATCGAGATACCAGGACTTGAGGGTCTCGATGTCGCCGGTCAGCTTCTCACGCGAATATTCATCATCCGAGAACCAGCCGAAGAACCAGCTCGGCTTGTCTTCCAGCTCCAGCTGTTCACGCAGGGTCTCGTCGTCGAAGGCATCATTGCCGACGATGTTGATCTGATGAATCTTGGCGATCGCGCCTTCCTTGACGTCGATGTTGACCTGTACGCGGTTGCGCTCGAGCTCCTCGACCGAGGTCTCGATACGCGCGCTGTAGCGGCCCTGAGCCTGATAGACACGCTCGAGCTCACGCTGCATCTCTTCCAGCGTGGAGCGCTGCAGAACCTGACCCTCGGCCAGCCCTGCTTCCTTGAGGCCCTTGCGCAGGTCTTCGTCGGGAATCTGCGAGTTGCCATCAATCTCGATCTTGGAGATCGTCGGACGCTCGACCACATCGATGATCAGGACATCGCCATCACGCTTGAGGCGGATGTCGTCGAACAGGCCCGTATCGAACAGCTGACGCGCAGCCGACGACAGGTCCCCTTCTTCCACATTCTGATCCGCGGAGACGGGGAAGGCGTTGAAGACGGTGCCCGCAGACACACGCTGGAGGCCCTCTACCCGGATGTCCGAAACTTTAAAAGATGCGGCCAAGGCGCCCTGACTGGCCCCGAGCAGCGCAGCTGCCAATCCAATGGTCTTGAGTTTCATGCAGTCGCTTCGCTTCTCTGGATTCCGCCCGCTTGGGTGAACAGGCACCTTATACACAACCCCCTGCAACTGACAAGACAGCTACGAGTGAGGATCGGCAATCGGGGCCGAAGTCGTGTGGGCATGATGACGGGAGTTGATCGCATTGACCAGCCCGTGCAATGAATTGACCCCCATGGGCATCGACAGTTCAGATTCGGTTCATCGTGCGGGAGCCATCGAGTGCTGATGGCTCCCCGAATCTGTCACCAAAGACGCATGAGATCGAAGTAGATGGCCATCAGCATGAGGGAACCGACCAGCGCCATGCCGATCTTCAACCCCGCATTCTGGACCTCTTGCGAAAGTGGTTTGCCGCGCACGGCTTCCACCAGATAGAACAGCAGGTGACCGCCATCCAGCACCGGAATCGGCAGCAGGTTCAGGACACCCAGACTGATGGAGAGGTAGGCCATGAAGCCGAGGAAGGCCTCGAGGCCGGAGCGCGCCGTGTCGCCGGCGATACGCGCGATGGTGATCGGGCCTGACAGATTGGACGGCGCGATCAGGCCAACCAGCATCTTGCGGATCGAATCCAGCGTCAGCACCGTCATTTCGCCAGTCTTGCCGACGGCCTGCCCGACGGCCGCCAGTGGCCCGAAGCTGAGCTCGCGCTGATACTGCTCGGGCCAGCTGACATTCTGGACGCCGGCACCGACCTGCCCCACGACACGCCCGTCATCGAGCGAATTGCTGGCAGGTGTCAATGACAGCGTCTCTTCCTTGCCATCTCGCGCCACCAGTACCGACAGCGTCTCGCCCGGCGCACCACGCACGCGCTCGACGAAATCGATCCAGTCGACCACCAGGGTGCCATCGATGCTGACGATGCGGTCACCGGCCTGCAGACCTGCCGCCTGGGCGGCACCACCGTCCAGCACACGCCCCAGCACCGCCGGCAGCTGAGGACGCCAGGCCGTGATGCCCAGCGTCACCAGCGGACGCGGCGGGTCCTGATCGACCAGAAAGCGTGTCACATCGAGGGACTGCTCACGCGTGGTGCTGGCGCCCTCGGCACGCGTGGTAAACGTCAGGCTGTCATCGCCGATCGCACCGATCAAGCGCAGGTTGACCTCATCCCACGAGGGAGTGGCCTGACCATTGATGGCGACGATCTCGGTCTTCGGCGCAAGGCCAGCGCGGCCAGCCGGCGAGTCAGGCGCCACGGCACCGACCATCGGCACCACCGTGGTGGTACCGGCGACGAACAGCGCCCAGTAGGCGACGATGGCCAGCAGGAAGTTGGCCAGCGGGCCCGCCGAGACAACCGCGATACGCTTCCACACCGACTTGGTGTTGAAGGCCAGATGACGCTCGGCCGGATCGACCGGCCCTTCGCGCTCATCCAGCATCTTGACGTAGCCACCCAGCGGAATGGCGGCGACCCCGTACTCGGTGCCGTGGCGATCGGTCCACGACCAGAAGGGTTTTCCGAAGCCGATGGAGAAGCGCAGCACCTTGATGCCGCAACGACGCGCGACCCAGAAATGACCGTATTCATGGATGGTGATCAACACCCCCAACACGACGATCACGGCAAGAATATTCTGGATCACACCCATCACGCGCTCCTGGAGATTGGTGCCCGAGATGGGCAGCCTGCCTTGTTACGCTCACGAGGAAAGTGACAAGACAGTGCAAGATAGGATTTCAGGGCCCGGCGAGGGCCAACTCGGCAGCGGCCAGCTCACGCGCCGCCGCATCTTCGGCAAGAATCACCTCGAGGCCATCCACCGCCAGCGGCGGGCGCGCCTGCATGACGGCCTGCACCACTGCCGGGATACGATCGAAGGCCAGGCGACCCTCGAGGAAGGCAGCCACTGCCACCTCGTTGGCAGCATTCATCACCGCAGGCCAGGTACCGCCCGCCGCGATGGCCTCGCGCGCCAACCGCAGACACGGGAAGCGCGTCTCATCGGCGGCACGGAAATCGAGACGTGCGACCTGGAACAGGTCCAGCGGCTCGACGCCGGCATCGATACGCTCCGGCCATGCCAGCGCATAGGCGATCGGCGTGCGCATGTCCGGATTGCCCATCTGGGCCAGCACCGAGCCATCGCTGTAGGCCGCCATCGAGTGAATCACGCTCTGGGGATGCACGACCACCTGAATGTCATCCGGCCCGCAGGCGAACAGCCAGCAGGCCTCGATCAGCTCCAGCCCCTTGTTCATCAGGGTGGCGCTGTCGACGGAAATCTTGCGTCCCATCGACCAGTTGGGATGCGCGCAGGCTTCGTCCGGCGTCACCGTCGCCAGTCGCTCGGCAGGCCATTCGGCATCATCGCGGAACGGGCCACCGGAGGCGGTCAGCAACAGCTTCTCGACACCGATCGGCGCCAGGCCATCACGATGCCGGGCCGGCAGGCACTGGAAGATGGCGTTGTGCTCGGAATCGATCGGCAGCAGGGTCGCCCCGTGCTGTTTCACCGCATCCATGAACAGCTGCCCGGCACACACCAGCGCTTCCTTGTTGGCCAGCAGCACGCGCTTGCCGGCCCGCACCGCCGCCAGCGTCGGCAACAGGCCAGCCGCACCGACGATGGCAGCCATCACGCTATCGACTTCAGGCGCCTCACTGATGTCGACCAGCGCCTGCTCACCGTGGCGCACCTCGATGGGCGTGCCCTGATAGCTCTCGACGCCCTTGAGGGCCTCACTGAGCCATGCAGCCGCCTCGCACGAGGCGATCACCGCCACCTGCGGGCGATGCGTCAGACACAGCTCCAGCAGCGCCTCGTGACGCGTGGCAGCGCTGAGCGCATGCACTCGATAGCGCTCGGGATGGCGCGCGATCACATCCAGTGTACTGGACCCGATGGAGCCGGTCGCGCCGAGGATAGTGATGCGCTGCAACGCAGGTGCATCAGAAGGAGTCTCGTGATTCACGTTCACATTCGTGCTCACGCACCACCTCCCAGCACCCACGGCAACAGCAGGGCAAACAGCGGCACCGCCGCGGTCAGGCTGTCGATGCGATCCATCACGCCACCATGACCGGGCAGTAGATGGCTTGAGTCCTTCATCTGACGCTGGCGCTTGAACATGCTCTCGAGCAGGTCACCCAGCACCGAGACGGCTGTCACGCCCAGCGTGACCAGTAGCAGCGGCAGCCAGTCGGCCAGCCCCGCCAGCGCATAGCCGGTCGCCAGCAGACCGGTCGCCACCAGACCACCGTAGACGCCCTCCCAGGACTTGCCCGGGCTGACACGCGGCGCCAGCTTGCGCTTGCCGAAGCGCTTGCCGGAGAAGTAGGCACCGATATCGGCCGCCCACACCATCAGCAGCACATACAGCAGCCACTCGCCGCCACTGGCCTTGAGCTGCACGAAGCCGAACCAGGTCGGCAGCAGTGCCAGCACGCCGACGCCCAGCCGCACGCCGGTCGCCTGCCATTCCTGACTGGAGGCCGGATAGCGCATTACCCAGCGCAGATTGACCAGCCATGCCAGTGCCGCCAGATACAGCGGCCAACGCGCAAGAGCGCCATCGAGCTGCCAGACCAGCAGCATCAGCACGCTGAGCACCAGCGGGAACAGCAGGCGCGCCATGCCGGCACGCACGCCAGACAGATTGGACCACTCCCAGGCGGCCAGCGCGACGACAGCGCCGGTAAAGGTGGCAAAGGCGGCGCCGTCGAGGCCGAACAGCCCCCACAGCGCCAGCGGCGCGAGAATGAGCGCGGTGATGATTCGTTGTCTGAGCACTAGAGCCCCTCGGCGTCGAGTTGTTCGCTGGTCATGCCATAAC
Source organism: Cobetia sp. LC6 (assembly GCF_030264805.1). NCBI lineage: Bacteria > Pseudomonadati > Pseudomonadota > Gammaproteobacteria > Oceanospirillales > Halomonadaceae > Cobetia > Cobetia sp. LC6. Next base: position 163,827 of record NZ_JASSPL010000006.1, read on the forward strand.
GACGCTGACGCAGGGCGTAGGCGCTGAGCGCTTCATCGAAGGCTGCCGCATCGAAATCAGGCCACAGCACGGGCGAGAAATAGAACTCGGCATAGGCCAGCTGCCAGATCAGGAAGTTGGAGATACGCTGCTCACCGCTGGTGCGGATACACAGATCCACCTCCGGCAGATCGCTCAGGCACACTTCCGCCCCGAGACGTGACTCGTCGATGTCCGCTGCCTTGAGCTCGCCGCGCTCGACCTGCTCCGCCAGACGGCGAGCGGCCTCGGCGATATCCCAGCGGCCGCCATAGTTGGCGCAGATCACCACGTGCATGCCGCGATTGCCGCGCGTCATGTCTTCGGCGCTCTGGATATGCTTTTGAATCGAATTGGAAAAACGACTGCGCTCGCCGATGACCGAGAGTCGGATATCGTGGCGATGAAGCTTCTTGACCTCGCGCTTGAGCGCCAGCAGGAACAGCTCCATCAGCGCACTGACTTCATTGGCCGGGCGCTTCCAGTTCTCACTGGAGAAGGCGAACAGGGTCAGCACTTCCACGCCCTGCTCGGCAGCGCGACGGATGGTACTGCGGACAGTTTCGGCACCGGCGCGATGGCCGCGTATGCCAGCCCAGCCGCGGGACTTCGCCCAGCGGTTGTTGCCGTCCATGATGATCGCCACATGGCGTGGCGTGGAGGGGGAATTCGGTGACGTCATGGGGTCTCGCTACGAGCACCGGATGCCGCCGGCAGATGCCGGCGGCAGACCCGATCAGACCTGCATCAGGTCGGTTTCCTTGTGCTCCAGAGCACTGTCGACTTCCGCCACATACTTGTCGGTCAGCTTCTGGATCTCGTCTTCTCCGCGACGCGCGTCGTCCTCGGAGATGTCCTTGTCCTTGAGCAGGCTCTTGATGTCGCCGTTGGCATCACGACGCACATTGCGAAGCGCCACGCGGGCGTTTTCCGCTTCGGCGCGCGCCTGCTTGGTGTAACCACGACGAGTCTCTTCCGTCAGCATCGGCATCGGGACGCGAATCACGTCACCGGCGGTGGACGGGTTGAGACCCAGGTCAGAAGTCATGATGGCCTTCTCGACCTTCGGCACCATGGGCTTTTCCCACGGCACGACCGTCAGGGTACGCGCGTCTTCGGTGGTGATGTTGGCCACCTGATTCAGCGGTACCTGGCTACCATAGTAATCGACCGTCACGGCATCCAGGATGCTGGGATGCGCACGACCCGTACGGATCTTGCCGAAGGCGGCACCGAGGGACTCGATGGTCTTCTTCATGCGTGATTCGGCGTCTTTCTTGATGTCGTTGATCACAGTCTTACCCTCTATCAATCAGCGTGCCTTCCTTGCCACCCACCACCAGGTTGAGCAGCGCGCCTGCCTTGTTCATGTTGAACACCCGCACCGGCATGTCATGGTCACGTACCAGGCAGATGGCGGTCAAATCCATCACGCCAAGCTTCTGCTCCAGCGCATCATCGTAGCTGAGGCTGTCGTACTTCACGGCATCCGGGAACTTGACCGGGTCCTTGTCGTAGACACCATCCACCTTGGTTGCCTTGATGACGGCATCCGCGTCGATCTCGATACCGCGCAGACAGGCAGCGGAATCGGTAGTGAAGAACGGATTGCCGGTACCGGCGGAGAAGATGACCACATCGCCAGACGTCAGATAACGGATGGCGGTACGACGATCATAATGTTCTACCACGCCACTCATCGGGATGGCAGACATCACGCGCGAACGGATATTGGAGCGCTCCAGTGCATCACGCAGTGCCAGACCGTTCATGACGGTGGCCAGCATGCCCATGTGATCACCGGTCACGCGCTCCATGCCGGCTTCCTGCAGGGCTGCGCCACGGAACAGGTTGCCGCCACCGATGACGATGCCGACCTGGACACCGATGCCCACCAGCTGACCGATTTCCAGCGCCATGCGATCCAGCACCTTGGGGTCGATGCCGAAATCGCCATCACCCATCAGGGCCTCACCGGAAAGCTTGAGCAGTATGCGCTTGTACTTGGCATTGCGTTCAGCGGAAATGGTGGCCATGCGAATCTCTCCTGATACTGACATACGGGGACGGGGCGGCCCGAAGGCGGGGGCCAGATACACGATGGCGTGCGACTAAGCGCACGCCATCGTGAGAAGCGAAAACAGTCAGCCCTTACGCGCGGCTGGCCTGCTCACGGACTTCAGCTGCGAAGTCGACTTCTTCCTTCTCGATACCTTCACCGACTTCCATGCGAACGAAGGACACCACTTCACCGCCGGCAGCCTTGACGAACTCGGCGACGGTCTGGTTCGGGTCCTTGACGAACGGCTGTTCGGTCAGGCTGTTCTCGGCCAGGTACTTCTTCAGACGGCCCTGGGACATCTTCTCGGCGATTTCCGCCGGCTTGCCTGCCATGTCCGGCTGAGCAAGGATGATGGCCTTCTCGGCGTCCATCTGTTCCTGCGGCATGTCTGCCGGACGAGCACAGACCGGGTTGACGGCTGCGACGTGCATGGAAACGTCCTTGGCTGCGTCAGCGGTGCCGCCCTGCAGCAGGGTCAGTGCCGCGATGCGACCGCCGTGGACGTAACCACCGACGATGCCGCCAGCCGGTGCTTCAACCAGCTCGGCACGACGAACGGAGATGTTCTCACCGATCTTCTGAACCAGCTGACCACGAGTGTCTTCCAGCTCACCTTCCATCAGGGAGGCGATGTCGGTGTTCTTGGTTTCGAACACGCGGTCGGCGATCAGCTTGGTGAAGGCCTGGAAGTTGTCATCACGAGCGACGAAGTCGGTCTCGGAGTTGACTTCGACCATCACGCCGTAGCTGGCATCGTCGGCGACCTTGATGACGATGGCGCCTTCAGCGGCCACACGGCCAGCTTTCTTGGCGGCCTTCAGGCCGGAGTTCTTGCGCAGGTTCTCGATCGCGAGCTCGATGTCACCACCGGCTTCGGTAAGAGCCTTCTTGCATTCCATCATGCCGAGCGCGGTACGCTCACGCAGTTCCTTGACCATAGATGCGCTGATAGCTGCCATGGGATGAAACCTCTGTCGTGTCGACGTCTTTGAATACGGGAATTCGGTCACGACCGCTTGAACGGTCGCAAATGAGGGGGCCGTGGCCCCCTCATTGCCTGACCTGACTGCCGCCTGGCTAGGCCATGCCGCACCTAGTGTAGCGCAGCGTGTGTGACAGTCAGATCAAGCCGCCAGGATCACTCTGCTGCGTCTTCTTCAGAAGCAGTTTCGACGAACTCACCGGCCAGCTCTTCTTCCTTGTTCTTGCCACAGGCGCCTGCAATTGCCTGGACATAGATCTGGATGGCGCGGATGGAGTCATCGTTACCCGGGATGACGTAGTCCACGCCGTCCGGGTTGGAGTTGGTATCGACGACGCCGATGACCGGGATGCCCAGCTTGTTGGCTTCGTTGATCGCGATGCGCTCGTGGTCAACGTCGATCACGAACATTGCGTCCGGCAGGCCGCCCATGTCCTTGATACCGCCGATGGAACGCTCGAGCTTTTCCTGCTCACGAGTGGCCATCAGGACTTCTTTCTTGGTCAGCTTCGCGAAGGTACCGTCTTCATGCATCTGCTCGATTTCGCGCAGACGCTTGATGGACTGACGGATGGTCTTGAAGTTGGTCAGCATGCCGCCCAACCAGCGATGGTTGACGTACGGCTGGCCAGCCTTGCGAGCTTCTTCCTTGATGATCTTGCCGGCAGCGCGCTTGGTGCCCACGAACATGATCTTGTTGCCATTGGCAGCCATCTTCTCGACCACTGACACGGCTTCGTTCAGCGCCGGCAGGGTGTGCTCGAGGTTGATGATGTGGATCTTGTTGCGAGCGCCGAAGATGAACTTGGACATCTTCGGGTTCCAGTACTTGGTCTGGTGACCGAAGTGTGCGCCTGCCTTGAGCAGATCGCGCATGTTGACTTGCGCCATGTGAATATCTCCTGGATATCGGGTTGGGCCTCCACGTCCCCCATGGATCCGACCGCTTGCGCGGCACCCGGGACCATGTGACGGAACGTGTGTGGATTGGGGTTATGTACGTCAATCCTTCAATCTCGCCTCGGCCAGGCGCCCGGAGGTGGCCGATCGAGGAGAATTTGCAGGAAAGCGCGCGGCTTTATACCATAGCTCGACCACGATATGAAGTCGCCACTGCCCGACGCGGCATGCGATGCGTCGCGCCATTCCCCCGTCACGCGCGGCCTGGCGGCGTTTCATCCCTCTTATCTCCTGCCTCGAGTCCTCATGAACATTCCCATCAAGACAGCTGAAGAAATCGACAAGATGCGCGTCGCCGGCCGTCTGGCGGCTGAAGTGCTGGAGCTGCTCGACGAGCATGTCCGTCCCGGCGTCACCACGGGCGAGCTCAACCGCATCGCGCACCACCACATCACCGAAGTTCAGGGCTGCATTCCGGCGCCGCTCAACTACCACGGCTTCCCGAAATCGATCTGCACCTCGATCAATCACGTGGTCTGTCACGGCATCCCCGATGACAACAAGAAGCTCAAGAAAGGCGACATCCTCAACATCGACATCACCGTGATCAAGGACGGCTATCACGGCGACACCTCGAAGATGTACATCGTCGGCGAGCCGAGCATCCAGGCCGAGCGTCTGTGCCGCATCACCCAGGAATGCCTTTATAAAGGCATCGAGCTGGTACGTCCGGGCGTGCGCCTGTCAGAAATCGGTCGCGCGATCCAGAAGCATGCCGAAGCGGCTGGCTACAGTGTCGTGCGTGACTTCTGCGGCCACGGCATCGGCGCCGGCTTCCATGAAGACCCGCAGGTGCTGCACTATGACGGCTACGAAGCCCGTGCTGACGCCGAGCTTCTGGAAGGCATGTGCCTGACCATCGAGCCTATGGTCAATGTCGGTGGCTACAAGGTGAAGGTCCTCAAGGACGACTGGACGGCTGTCACCAAGGACAAGAGCCTCTCGGCCCAGTGGGAGCACACTCTGCTGGTCACCGCCACCGGCGTTGAGGTGCTGACACGTCGCACGGAAGAGGACCTCTCCTTCCTCGAGGGTTGATCAAGATGCTCCTGCACCACTATCACTTCGTCGAGCGTGAAGCGCTCTACGATGCCGTCACCCTGGACGGCGAGCTGGCCACGACGAAGACCCCCATCCCGCTGTTCAAGCGGGCTCTGGCACAGGTACAGGAGCGTCTCGAGGCTCGCTTCAAGGCGGGCGCCGACATCCGCGACCTCATCCATGGTCGTGCCCGCGCCATCGATCGCCTGCTGGCCATCGCCTGGCAACGTCAGGCCTGGCCGGATGACGGCATCGCCCTGCTCGCCGTGGGCGGCTACGGCCGTGGCGAGCTGCACCCGCATTCCGACATCGACCTGCTGCTGTTGCTGGAGCAGGACGACGACACGCCCTATCGTGAGGCGCTGTCCGACTTCATCACCTTCCTGTGGGACATCGGTCTCGAGATCGGCCAGTCCGTGCGCTCGCTGAATGACTGCGAACGTGAGGCACGCGCCGATGTCACCGTGATCACCAACCTGCTGGAATCCCGCGTCATCGCCGGCCCGCAGCGGCTGCGCGAGGCCATGCGCGAACGCCTGGCCACCGACCGCCTGTGGCCGGCCGAAGCCTTCTTCGAGGCCAAGTGGCAGGAGCAGATCGCGCGTCACCACAAGTTCGCCAACACCGAATACCACCTCGAACCCAACATCAAGTCGTCGCCGGGCGGCCTGCGTGACATCCAGATGATCGGCTGGGTCGCCAAGCGCCACTTCGGGGTCGAGCGCTACGACAACCTGGTCGCACTGGGCTTCATGAATGATGCCGAACTGCGCATTCTCAGCCAGGGCCAGGCCTTCCTGTGGCAGGTGCGCTTCGCGCTGCACATGCTGGCCGGGCGTGCCGAGGACCGGTTGCTATTCGACCACCAGCGCACCATCGCCGAGCTGTTCGGCTTCCGCGACACGCCCGAGCATCTGGCGGTCGAGCAGTTCATGAAGCGCTACTACCGCCATGTCACCGCCCTGGCGGGCCTCAATGACATGCTGCTGCAGCACTTCGACGAGGCCATCCTGCGTCATGACGAACCGGTCAACATCGTGCCGCTCAATCCGCGCTTCGAGATCCGCAGCGGCTACATCAGCCTGCGCGAGGAAGGCGTGTTCCGCCGCCGCCCCGCCGCGCTGCTGGAGCTGTTCCTGCTGATGGCGCAGCATCCGGAGATCGAGGGCGTGCGCGCCGACACCATCCGCGCGCTGCGTGATCATCGCCACCAGATCGACGACGCCTTCCGCGACGACGTGCGCCACCAGAGCCTGTTCATGGAGCTGATGCGCTGTGGCGGCAACGTGCCTCGCGTGCTCAAGCGCATGGCGCGCTACGGCATCCTCGGCAAGTACCTGCCGGCCTTCGGGCGTGCCGTGGGACTGATGCAGCATGACCTCTTTCACGTCTACACCGTCGATGCACACACGCTGCGTCTGCTCAAGGTCGCCCAGGAATTCCGCGCCCCCGATGCCGAGGAGGAGTTCCCGGTCGCCGCGACCCTGATCCGCGAGCTGCCCAAGCTGGAGCTGCTGTGGATCGCCGGACTCTATCACGACATCGGCAAGGGCCGTGGCGGTGACCACTCCGAGATCGGTGCCGAGGAAGTCGAGGACTTCGCGCGCCGCCATGACCTCAGCCCGCGCGATACCCGTACGCTGAGCTGGCTGGTGCGCCACCACCTGCTGATGTCGATGACCGCCCAGAAGCAGGACATCGCCGACCCCGAGATCATCACGCGCTTCGCCGAGATCGTCGGCGACGAGACGCACCTCGATTATCTCTACGTGCTGACGGTGGCCGACATCAACGCCACCAACCCGTCGCTGTGGAACGGCTGGCGTGCGGCATTGCTGCGCCAGCTGCACATGGAGACGCGCCGGGCGCTGCGCCGTGGCCTCGAACATCCGCCGGAGCGCCACGAGTGGATCACCGAGACCCGTGAGGAGGCACTGTCCCTGCTGGCCGGCATGGGCACCGCCCGCACTGACGCCGAGGCGCTGTGGGCCAGCCTCGGCGACGACTACTTCGTACGCTACGCGCCCAGCGAGGTGGCCTGGCACACCCAGGGCATCCTGGCGCGCCAGGCGGCACCGCAGCTCGACGAGCATGGCGAGCCGCTGCCGCTGGTGCTGACCAGCGCGCCCACCGAGGAGATGACCGAAGGCGGCACCAAGGTCTTCATCCATACCCGCTCGGTGGACAACCTGTTCGCGGCCACCGCCGCGGCGCTGGAACAGCTGGGACTCTCGATCCACGATGCGCGCATCGCCACCTCCAGCCACAACTGGACGCTCAACACTTTCATCCTGCTCGACGATGAAGGTGAGCCGATCCGCGATGCCGCACGCCTGGCCGATATCCGCACCCATCTGGTCGAAGAGCTGGATGACCCGGATGACTACTCGGTGATCGTCAATCGTCACACGCCGCGCCAGCTCAAGCATTTCCGCATCGCGCCGCGCATCACGCTGAGCCAGGACTACACCAACGGCCGCAGCGTACTGGAAGTGATCGCCTCGGACCGCCCGGGCCTGCTGGCGCGCATCGGCCGCGTGTTCATGGAGCATGAGATCGCCATCGATGCCGCCAAGATCGCCACCCTCGGCGAGCGCGTCGAGGATATCTTCTTCATCACCGACCGCGCCGGCGAACCCATCACCGACCCCGAGCGCCAGACACGCCTGCGTGACGCCCTCACCGAAGTCCTTGAGGTCGGCGAGCGCGGCTGAGACGCGTGACGGCACATGACGGCACGTGACGAGAGTACAGAGGGAAAGCGCCGGCCGGCACCCCGCGATTGAGGGGACCGGTCGGCTTCCCTATAATCGCGAGTCGACCTGCATGGCAGTCCGGTGACTCGCGGACGCCTTCCTTCCTGCTCGGCCGGCAGCCTGACTGCCACGGCCATCACCCATGGAACGTGCATGAACCCGGATCTCGACCAGCTCAAGCCCTACCCGTTTGAAACCCTGGCCAAGCTGCGCGAGGGCGTCGTGCCCAATCCCGCCCTGGACCCGATTGCACTGACCATCGGCGAGCCGCGTCATGCGCCGCCCGAATTCGTGCTCGACACCCTGCGCGAGCACATCATGGGCGTGGCCAAATACCCCGCCACCGGCGGTCTGCCGGAATTGCGCCAGGCGATTGCCGACTGGCTCGAAAAGCGCTTCTCGCTCAACGCCACGCCGGATATCGATCAGCAGGTCCTGCCGGTCACCGGCACCCGCGAGGCACTGTTCGCCTTCATCCAGGCCTCGCTGGACAGCACGCGTCCGGCGCGCGTGCTGGTGCCGAATCCCTTCTATCAGATCTACGAAGGCGCGACGCTGCTGGCCGGCGGCGAGGTCACCTACCTGCCCTGCCCCGCCGAGAATGGCTTCCGTCCCGACTACGCCGCGGTGTCGGCTGAGGTATGGCGTGATACACAGATCGTCTTCGTCTGCTCGCCGGGCAACCCTACCGGCGCCGTGACACCGCTGGAGGACTTTCAGCAACTGATTCGCCTCGCCGACGAGCATGACTTCCTGATCGCCTCCGATGAGTGCTACTCGGAGCTGTACCTCGACGAGTCCATGCCGCCGCCGGGCCTGCTGCAAGCCTGTGCCGCCATGGACCGCGACGACTACGCGCGCTGCGTGGTCTTCCACTCGCTGTCCAAGCGCTCCAACCTACCGGGCCTGCGCTCCGGCTTCGTGGCCGGCGATGGCGAAGTGATCCGCCGCTTCCGCCACTACCGCACCTATCACGGCTGCGCGATGCCGCTGCATCACCAGTACGCCTCCATCACCGCCTGGAATGATGAAGCCCATGTGCTGGCCAATCGCAATGCCTACCGCGAGAAATTTGCCGCCATGACCGAAATCCTTGCGCCGGTAATGGACTTCCCGACACCGGAAGCCAGCTTCTACCTGTATCCCGCTGTTCCTGGTGGTGACGATGCCGCCTTCACCCGCGAGCTGCTGCGTGAAGAGGCCGTCGGCGTACTGCCGGCAAGCTACATGGCGCGCGAGGTGGACGGCGTGAATCCGGGTGCCGGACGCATTCGTCTGGCGCTGGTGGCCGAACTGGAACAGACCGTCGAAGCCGCCCAGCGCCTGCGTCGCTTCGTCGAACGCCTGCGCTGAGGGCAAGACCCGCACGGGCTGACAGCGCCGCACTGACAGCGTTGCACTGGCAGATCAGCAGCGTACTGGACAGCAGCCCGACACTGGATGACAGCCCCGCCCGGCGGGGCGGATTGGCTCAAGGAGACCGCCATGCACGTGCTCTACGGCATCAAGACCTGCGATACCTGCCGCAAGGCGCGCCGCGCCCTCGACGACCGGGGCGTGCCCTACCGCTGGCATGACCTGCGCGAGGATGGTCTCTCCGCCAGCCTGCTGGAATCCTGGCTGGAGCAGACCGCCTGGAGCAGCCTGCTCAACAAGCGCAGCACCAGCTGGCGCAACCTGAGCGATGAACAACGTGACAGCCTCGATGCCAATTCGGCACGCGCATTGATGCTGGAGCACCCGACCCTGATCAAGCGTCCCATTCTCGAGCGTCATCCCGCCGACAATGAGATGGATCTGGTGATCGGCTATGACAAGGCGGTCTACGAACCGCAGGACTGAGTTACCCCTTACACCACTGGACACCCCGGAGATTGACACGATGTTGAGCCTTGCCCTCGGAATCGGCACCCAGAACACCACCGGCGACTGGCTGGAAGTCTACTATCCTGCCCCGCTGTTCAAGCCGACCGCTGCCGTTGTTGACGCCGCTCGCAAGGCACTGGACGCACCGGCTGGCACCACCGCCACCAGCTTCCTGCCGGAACACTGCGCCGCCCTGGCCAGCGCCCTGCGCGACGCCGGTGACAGCGCCCAGGCCGAACTGGCCGAGAGCCTGGCCGCCAGCCAGCGCCCGCTGGTCGCCATGTTCATCGAGGAAGATGCCGCCCCGCAGAGCGTGCCGGAGGTCTACCTCAAGCTGCATCTGCTGTCTCACCGTATGGTGCGCCCGCACGGCATCGACCTGACCGGCATGTTCGGTCTGCTCAAGAATGTCGCCTGGACCAGCGAAGGCGCCATCGACATCGAAGAACTGCCGGCGCGTCGCCTCAAGGCCCGCCTGGAAGGCCGGACCCTGTCCGTGGACTGTGTCGACAAGTTCCCGAAGATGACCGACTACGTGGTGCCGACCGGCATTCGTATCGCCGATACCGCGCGTGTGCGCCTGGGCGCCTACCTGGGCGAAGGCACCACCGTGATGCACGAAGGGTTCTGCAACTTCAATGCCGGTACCGAAGGTCCGGGCATGATCGAAGGCCGCATCTCCGCGGGCGTCTTCGTCGGCAAGGGGTCTGATCTGGGCGGCGGTTGCTCCACCATGGGCACCCTGTCCGGTGGCGGCAACATCGTCATCAAGGTCGGTGAAGGCTGCCTGATCGGCGCCAATGCCGGTATCGGCATCCCGCTGGGCGATCGCTGCACCGTGGAAGCTGGCCTCTACATCACCGCCGGCACCAAGGTCATGGTCTTCGACAACGAAGGCCAGGAAGTCGAGACGGTTGCGGCCCGTGAGCTGGCGAGCCAGGACGACCTGCTGCTGCGCCGCAACTCCGTCACCGGCCGTGTCGAGTGCCGCACCAACAAGAGCGCCATCGCGCTCAATGATGCCCTGCACGCCCACAACTGAGGCGTGTGACGACAGCCTGCCGGAGACTCCCTCTCTGGCAGGCCGTCATGGTATTTCCCGGCTCGGGCAGCAGCGTCTGGGCCGGCGTGAAGACACTTCGCCTCTCCCCGAATTTCGCGCTGTCGCTCCTCGCGATGACGCCTGCAGCGATGGCCCATGATGACTGATTCAAACGCACCGCTTCCGCCACGCCCCGCCGATCTGTCTCCGACGCTGGAGCTGGCCTTCGATCTCATCTCACGCCCCTCGGTCACGCCGGACGACCTGGACTGCCAGACCCTGATGATCGAACGCCTCGAGGCGCTGGGCTTCACCATCACGCGGCTGCCCTTCGGCGATGTCGACAACTTCTGGGCAGTACGTGGACATCATGGTCCGGTGCTGGCCTTCGCCGGCCACACCGATGTCGTGCCGACAGGCCCGGAAGCCAACTGGCAGTATCCGCCGTTCTCGCCGTGCATCGATGATGCCGGCTTCCTGTGTGGCCGTGGCGCCGCCGACATGAAGGGTTCACTGGCCGCGATGCTGACTGCCACCGAGCGCTTCGTGACCGCCAACCCGGACCACGAAGGACGCATCGCCTTCCTGATCACCTCCGACGAGGAAGGCCCGGCGGTTCACGGCACTCGTGCAGTGGTCGAGTACTTGCGTGAGCATCATGAGCGCCTCGATTACTGCATCGTCGGCGAACCGTCCTCCACCGACTACGCCGGGGACGTGATCAAGAATGGCCGTCGCGGCTCGCTGGGTGCAGTCATGCACATCAAGGGCATCCAGGGCCATGTGGCCTACCCGCATCTGGCGCGCAACCCGATCCACGATGCCGCCCCGGCCCTGGCTGACCTGGCTGCCGAGCATTGGGACAACGGCAATGACTTCTTCCCGGCGACCAGCTTCCAGATCTCCAACATCCGTGGCGGTACCGGCGCGACCAACGTCATCCCCGGCGAGCTGGAAGTGGTCTTCAACTTCCGTTACTCCACCGAGCTGACCGCCGATGACCTCAAGCGCCGCACCTATGAGATCCTCGAGAAGCACGGTCTGGACGTCGAGATCGAGTGGAACCTGAGCGGCGAGCCCTTCCTGACGCCGGAAGGCGCGCTGGTCGATGCGGCCGTGCACGGCGTGGAACGCGCACTGGGACGCAAGCCTGTCCTGTCCACCTCAGGCGGCACCTCCGATGGTCGCTTCATCGCCACTCTCGGCACTCAGGTCGTCGAGCTGGGGCCGGTCAATGCGACCATCCACAAGATCGATGAACGCGTCATGGCCAGCGATCTGGACCGACTCTCCAGCGCCTACGAGCACATCCTGGAATATCTGTTTGTCCCCGCGACCCAAGAGACCACGGCATGAGCGACACCCCGCACAATGACGCCGATGAGCAATATCCGGACATCGAGATCTACCTCAAGCCCTTGAGCCTGGAAGCACTGGGCGCCTGGCTGGGCGAGCAGTTCGGTCAGGTCGTCGTCTTCCAGCCGGCCGGCAAGCTGCAACACCGTACGCGCCTCACGCGAGATGGCGCCGAGATCGCGGTGCTGGTTGTCGAGAAAGTCGCCGATGGCTTTGCCAGCCTGTGGTTCGACAGCGCCAGCACCCCTTGGGCGCGCGATGTCGACTGCGCACGCGCCGCCGCTCGGGCCCTGCAGGTCGAGACGCGCTGCTCGCTGGGCAGCTGGCAGCCCGGTGATGAGCCGGACCGCTTCTTCCGCGTCATGGCTGATGGCAGCGAAGAGGCCTTCACCTGGCCGGACAAGGGCTGAGTGACCCGTCCCTTCCGGCAAGACAAGCCCTGAAACGACAACGCCCCGCAGGCTGGCCTGCGGGGCGTTGTCGTCTTTCACTGAGCGAGTCAGCGATCAGGTGATGACCGTCACGTCATCCGCCTGCAGGCCACGCTCATTGCTGATGACGTGGTAACGCACTTTCTGACCTTCGGCCAAGGTACGGTGGCCCTTGCCACGTATGGCACGGAAGTGAACGAAGACATCTTCACCACTTTCACGGGTCACGAAACCGTAGCCCTTGTTGACGTTGAACCACTTGACCTCGCCGATCTCACGATCGTCGTCCTCGACTTCAGCCAGTACCGCAGAGCGCGGAGACAGCACCGGAATGGCAAGCGTCGCGATCAACAGCAGGATGAACACGGCCGCGACGGCAGCCGCGTACGCCAGCTCGAAGCCCTCGACGCTAAGCGCCTGGCTCAGGGTGTCGGCCAGCTGGCCGCCGGTCAGGGTGATGAAGACAGCAATCAGCAATGGTGCCGGCAGTGCCAGCAGCAGGCTGATGATGAAACAACGGAAGAACGTCTTGGAACTCATCAAGATAAACTCTCTAGGTAATGGGTGGAGGTGTAACGCGAGGGCAGAAATGAGTGCTTCGGATGATCCCTATCAGAATGTTCTGCCCTTGATCGCAATGGACAGCGCCTGACCGCACGACAGGGTTACAGCAGCTATCGTCAGTCGGGAAACTGCCTGAATGCAGCGCCTCACGGCGGTGCCCGTCACCGTCACCGTCACCGATACACGCGAAGATACCTGTGCATCGCTCTGGTGACGTCGTGGCTCGTGATGCAGGTAACTCCACATCAGTCGATGGAACCGGCCCTGTCAATGACGCGCGAAGCGCAGGCGATCGAAGGCCGTCAATGGGTGCGATATACGAAAAACAAGTCAATCGCACTGTCAACAGTCTATCACGCCTCTTCCTGATGCGTCTGAGGCAACTCAGTGACAATCCTTAAACACTTTGCGGCACTTCGACAACGATCCTGGCAATGTTCCCGGCAACGACCGCAGCAACGATTCGGCGTGCCATCGTTCAGAAATCCTGGCATGAGTCGTCATCCAACGGCGGCCGTTTCCCCCTCTTGTCCCACCGCCCACACGGACCATTACCTCACCCTCTGGAGCCCAGATGCATGACAACCTCGACTGATCCCAACTTGGAAGCCCGACTGGAAGCACTGGAATCGCGCCTCGCGCATCAGGATGACTGGCTCGAGACCCTCGATCGCACCGTCATCGCCCAGCAGCGCCAGATAGATACCCTCGAGCGCCTCACCGCGCTGATGGCCAGCCAGCTCCGCACCCTGCGCGAACAGCAAGGCGATGCAGACTCGACAGCAACTTTCAGTGCGCAGCCACACGACGAGCTGCCACCCCATTACTGAGCCTCAGCCCTCCCAGCCAATTCCTGACAGGGCCTTGAACGCAGACCGGCCCCGCAGCGAGGCTGCGGGGCCGGTCGGGCAGTGCTGAATCAGACTTTCTTGAATCAGTCAGTGTTGCTACAGACTGGGCGATCTCAGGCGATGAGGCCGTCCAGATAACGCTCGGCATCCAGCGCCGCCATGCAGCCGGTACCGGCAGAGGTGATCGCCTGACGGTAGACATGGTCCATCACATCGCCGCAGGCATAGACGCCGGGGATGCTGGTCTGGGTGGCATTGCCTTCCAGACCGGACTGGACCTTGAGATAGCCGCCCTGCATCTCGAGCTGGCCTTCGAACAGGCTGGTATTCGGACGGTGGCCGATGGCGATGAACACGCCCATCGAGCTCAACTCCTTGGTGGCGCCGCTTTCGACATGACGCAGACGCACGCCGGTGACACCGGAGTTGTCGCCCAGCACTTCGTCGAGGGTGTGGTGCCATTCGACCGCCATGTTGCCGTTCTCGACCTTGTCGAACAACTTGTCCTGCAGGATCTTCTCGGCGCGTAGGCTGTCACGGCGATGCACCAACGTGACCTTGGAGGCGATGTTGGACAGGTACAGCGCTTCCTCGACAGCGGTGTTGCCACCACCGACCACCACGACTTCCTGATTGCGATAGAAGAAGCCGTCACAGGTCGCACAGGCCGAGACGCCCTGGCCCATGAACTGCTGCTCACTCGGCAGCCCCAGGTACTGCGCGCTGGCGCCGGTAGCGATGATCAGGGCGTCACAGCTGTAGCTGCCGTTGTCGCCCTTGAGCAGGAAGGGGCGCTCACCGAGGGTCACTTCATTGATGTGATCGAACAGGATCTCGGTCTCGAAGCGCTCGGCGTGACGGCGCATGCGCTCCATCAGCTCCGGCCCCTGCACGCCGGCATCATCACCCGGCCAGTTGTCGACATCGGTGGTAGTGGTCAGCTGGCCACCCATCTGCATGCCGGTGATCAACAGCGGTTTGAGATTGGCACGCGCGGCATAGACGGCAGCGGTGTAACCCGCCGGGCCGGAACCAAGGATGATCAGACGTTCGTGACGGACATTGCTCATGGATGACCTCGAGACAGATAAAGGCGGAGAAATTCACCAGTCGCCGCAGCGACGGCTGATGATCAATGTGCTGAGCGATACGGACAGCGAGCGCGATCGGCATGGCTCAGGACACGGTGGTGATGGAACGGAGGACTGCGCAGAGTAGCGCAGACGGGCCAGGCTTTCAGCACTGCGCTCAGACCGGCATCGCAGATGCTTATGACGCAAGCTTCAGATACACGGAAGCCGCCGCCAGGGGCGACGGCTTCGGGTTCGCCTGCCTGTCGATACTCTCACGCAGAGGTGTCGAAGGCAGGCGCTCGATCAGTCAGCCATGGAATGCATGCACTGATCTCGTCCAGTAGCGACTTACAGGCTGCTGGAGTGGCCTGCCAGGTACTTGGCAACACCTTCAGCGGTGTCCTTCATGCCTTCCTGACCTTCTTCCCAGCCTGCCGGGCAGACTTCGCCGTTGGTCTGGTGGAACTGCAGGGCCTTGACCATGCGGACCATCTCGTCGACGTTACGACCCAGCGGCAGGTTGTTGACGACCTGGTGCTGAACGACACCATCTTCGTCGATCAGGAAGGAAGCGCGCAGAGCGACGCCAGCTTCCGGGTGCTCGATGCCGTATGCCTGGGTGACTTCGTGCTTGACGTCAGCCACGATCGGGAAGCCGACTTCACCGATGCCGCCAGCGTCCGGAGAGGTCTTGCGCCATGCGTGGTGAGTGAACTGGGAATCGATGGACACACCGATGACCTCGACGCCGAGTTCCTTGAACTTCGCCAGACGGTTGTCGTGGGCGATGATTTCAGACGGGCAAACGAAGGTGAAGTCCAGCGGCCAGAAGAACAGCACGCGCAGCTTGCCGTTGGAATCAGACAGCTTGTAGTTGTCGACGATGGTACCGTCGCCCAGCACTGCTGCGGCTTCGAAATCCGGGGCCTGACGTCCGACCAATACGCTCATGGTGATCTCCTGAGGAATAATGATGATAAAGGCAGCGGACCGCCTTTGTGATGAATCGCCACACAGACTAATCGCCACGTGTGGCAGATGCCAAATGTTTGCTGCAATCGTCACCATAGAGATTGCCTATGGCAGCTCGATGACGCCAACAGCGAGTGTCGGGATCATAAGTGACCTTGGCTGCAGAATACAGCATCTACCGCGCCCTGCCCCCTGCAAGCCTGTCACTTTGCGCCACTGACGCCTGCCGGCACCGGCTCCTGCGTGGCGTGAGTGCGAGATGCCGTCACAGCACGTCGTCATCCTGGCCGATATCCAGCCCTTCGAGCTCACCGCTGACCGGGTCGACCTGCTGGCGCACCTGGATCGGCTGACAGCAACGCTCGCAGTCGATGATGTTGGTCAGACTGCCCTCGTCCAGATCCAGGAACACCGTGAAAGGCGTGTCGCAGTAGGGGCAGTGGATTTCCGCCTCATGCAGCGCCTCATTGACCGCTCCTTCCTGCCTGTCTTCCAGCAACTCATGGCCCGGCCATTCATCGGACTGTCCCGAGGAATGCTCCGCCAGCCACTGTTCGACCGCCGCATCCAGAACCTCATCATCTTCCGGCAGCTCACCGGACTCGCTCGGTCTGCGCCCTTGTTCATTCATGACAGCCTCCATTGTGCCTGATGGTGAACGCGACGGACGTTGCGGACGGGCCCGTCTGGGGTGCCACCGTTCTGGATACCCCTGCCCCGGATACCACTGACCCGGATACCTCAGAGGCCGCATTCACGCCGCATGAGAGTCGTGGCGGCAAACTCTATGGCAGCGAACGCGACGCAGGGTTCCTTGCGTCACACTATCCTCGATGATGGTGTGCGCTTGAATTCCTGTCACATGATGACCATAGCCTTATACAGGTAACCATACGCGACCTGGCAGTCGCTCTCGCGACGCGTCGCATCCGGCCAAGGCACCTGACGCGCCTGTTGGATGACACTTCAGCAGTCTGGCCGGTGAAGACAACGACAAGGAGGAGAATCATGGGTTCCCAGCGCTCTCAGTCACTGGATTCGCTTGACACCCTCTCCGAGCTGGAAGTCGGAGACAAGCGCTATCACTACTACTCGCTAAAGAAGGCGGCCGACACGCTTGGCGACCTGACACGACTGCCCTTCACGCTCAAGGTGCTACTGGAAAACCAGCTGCGCTTCGAGGACGGTGAAACCGCGACCAAGGAAGACATCAAGGCACTGGCCGACTGGCAGAAGACCGCCTCCAGCACCCATGAGATCGGCTATCGTCCAGCGCGCGTGCTGATGCAGGACTTCACCGGCGTACCCGGTGTGGTCGACCTGGCCTCCATGCGTGATGCCGTCAAGAAACTCGGCGCCGACCCCGAGAAGGTCAATCCGCTGACTCCGGTGGACCTGGTCATCGACCACTCGGTGATGGTGGATCACTACGGCGATCCGAGCGCCTTCAAGGACAACGTGCGCATCGAGATGGAGCGCAACCGCGAACGTTACGAGTTTCTGCGCTGGGGCCAGCAGGCCTTCGACAACTTCTCCGTCGTCCCGCCAGGCACCGGTATCTGCCATCAGGTGAACCTGGAATACCTCGGCCGCGCTGTCTTCACCCGCGAAGTGGATGGCAAGACCTTCGCCTACCCCGACACCCTGGTCGGCACCGACTCCCATACCACCATGATCAACGGCCTCGGCGTTCTCGGCTGGGGCGTCGGCGGTATCGAGGCGGAAGCCGCGATGCTCGGTCAGCCGGTCTCGATGCTGATTCCGGAAGTGGTCGGCTTCAAGCTGACCGGCAAGCTCAACGAAGGCATCACCGCGACTGACCTGGTACTGACCGTCACCCAGATGCTGAGAAGCCGTGGCGTGGTCGGCAAATTCGTCGAGTTCTACGGTGATGGCCTGGATGACCTGCCGCTGGCCGACCGCGCGACCATCGCCAACATGGCGCCGGAGTATGGCGCTACCTGCGGCTTCTTCCCGCTGGATGACGAGACGCTCAACTACATGCGTCTGTCCGGTCGCTCCGATGAGCAGGTCGCGCTGGTCGAGGCCTATGCCAAGGAGCAGGGCCTGTGGCGCGAGCCGGGTCACGAGCCGGTCTTCTCCGATACGCTCGAGCTGGACATGACTGATGTCGTCGCCTCCCTCGCCGGCCCCAAACGCCCGCAGGACCGCGTCGCGCTCACTGACATCAAGCAGACCTTCGAGAAGATTCTCGGCGATCAACTGGGAGAAGTGCCGGACATCGAGGACGGCAAGTGGCTGTCCGAAGGTGGCCAGACCGCCGTCGATGTCGAGCAGAGCTACGACAAGCAGAGCGAGGTGAAGAACGGCGATTACAGCGAGCTGAATGGCGAGACCTTCCGCCTCGACCACGGCGATGTGGTCATCGCCGCCATCACCTCCTGCACCAACACCTCCAACCCCAGCGTGATGCTGGCGGCAGGCCTGGTGGCACGCAAGGCGCGTGAGAAAGGCCTGAGCAGCAAGCCGTGGGTCAAGACCTCTCTGGCGCCGGGCTCCAAGGTCGTCACCGACTACCTGGCGACTGCCGGCGTGCAGGATGACCTCAACGAGCTGGGCTTCAACCTGGTCGGCTATGGCTGCACCACCTGTATCGGCAACTCCGGGCCGCTGCCGGAACCGGTCGAGGACGCCATCAATGCGCGCGACCTGACGGTCGCCTCGGTGCTGTCGGGCAACCGCAACTTCGAGGGACGCGTGCATCCCAACGTGCGTACCAACTGGCTGGCGTCGCCGCCCCTGGTGGTCGCCTATGCTCTCGCCGGCACCGTGCGGGTCGATCTCTCCAAGGAGCCGCTGGGCAAGGACACCGAGGGCAATGACGTCTTCCTCAAGGACATCTGGCCGAGTCAGGCCGAGATCGCCGAGGCCGTCGAGCAGGTGCGTACCGAGATGTATCGCAAGGAGTACGCCGAGGTCTTCGACGGTGATGAGACCTGGCAGGCCATCGACGTGCCGGAAGCCGAAGTGTATGAGTGGAAGGATTCCACCTACATCCAGCATCCGCCGTTCTTCGAAGGCATGCAGCGTGAGCCCGAAGCCGTTCAGGATGTCGAGAATGCCCGCGTGCTGGCGATGCTCGGTGACTCGGTGACCACCGACCACATCTCGCCGGCCGGCGCCATCAAGCCGGACAGCCCGGCGGGTCGCTACCTCAAGGAGAACGGGGTCGAGGTCAAGGACTTCAACTCCTACGGCTCGCGTCGCGGCAACCACGAAGTGATGATGCGCGGCACCTTCGCCAACGTGCGTATCCGCAACGAGATGCTCGATGGTGTCGAGGGCGGCGAGACCCGCCACGTGCCGTCCGGCGAGCAGATGGCCATCTACGATGCCGCCATGAAGTACGCCGAGGAAGGCACGCCGCTGGTGGTCGTCGCCGGCAAGGAGTACGGCACCGGCTCCTCACGTGACTGGGCCGCCAAGGGCACCCTGCTGCTGGGCGTGCGTGCGGTGATCGCCGAGTCCTACGAGCGCATCCACCGCTCCAACCTGATCGGTATGGGCGTGGTGCCGCTGCAGTTCCCACAAGGCGAGAGCCGCCAGTCGCTGGGGCTGACCGGTAATGAGGAAATCAGCATCAGCGGCCTGAATGACCTGACGGCCGGCGGCAAGGTCCAGGTCACCTTCAAGAGCGACAAGGGTGAGCAGAAGATCGAGGCGCTGTGCCGCATCGATACCGACAACGAGCTGGAGTACTACCGCCACGGCGGCATCCTCCACTACGTGCTGCGCGGCATGCTGTAACCCGCCAGCCGCTCACCGCAGCGCTGACTGCCACACAAAAGCCCCCGCAGGCATGGCCTGCGGGGGCTTCTTCATTTACGCAATCTGTACCATGCGCTCAATGACGGCGCAGGCGCGATCAGAACGCCTTGCGACGGTAGGCGCGGTAACGCGGCTGCCAGAAGTTCTTCTCGATGTTGGCCTGGATGATCTCGTCGCTGGAGGTCAGCGCCACGCCATCGGCCTGGGCCTGACGCGCCACGTCGAAGGCGATCTGGCGGCTGATATCCTGGATGTCGCCCAGTGACGGCAGCAGCGCGCCCTCGCCCTTCAGGACGATGGGAGCGTTATTGGCCAGCGCGTTGGCGGCGGCCATCAGCATGTTGTCGGTGATGCGCGAGGCATTGGACGCCAGCACACCCAGACCGATGCCCGGGAAGATGTAGGCATTGTTGCACTGAGCGATCGCGTGGGTGTGGCCATTGTGCTCGACCGGCGCGAACGGGCTGCCGGTGGCGACCAGCGCCTTGCCGTCGGTCCACTCGATGACTTCCGCCGGTGTCGCTTCGACGCGCGAGGTCGGGTTGGACAGCGGCATCACCAGCGGGCTCTCGCAGCCGGCCTGCACGGCACGGATCACGTCTTCGCTGAACAGGCCACGCTGGCCGGACACACCGATCAGCACGCTCGGCTTGGCGGCCTTGACCACATCCAGCAGGCCGCGGTCACCGAAGTCGGTCACGCTGTCGACGTCGTGGGCCAGACGGCTCTGGAAGTCGTAGAGGTCTTCCATGTCGCTGGTCAGCAGACCGAAGCGATCGACCATGAAGACGCGCTTGCGGGCCTCGGCCTCGTCCATGCCTTCCTTGACCATCGCCACCACGATCATCTCGGCGATACCGCAACCGGCGCTACCAGCACCCAGGAAGGTGACGCGCTGGTCGGAGAGCTTCTCGCCCTTGGCCTTGCAGGCAGCCATCAGGGTCGCGACCACGACGGAGGCGGTGCCCTGGATGTCGTCGTTGAAGCAGCAGACTTCATCGCGGTAACGCTCGAGCAGCGGCATGGCGTTGGCCTGCGCGAAGTCCTCGAACTGGATCATGGCCTTCGGCCAGCGGCGCTTCACGGCAGTGATGAACTCGGCCACGAAGGCGTTGTAGTCCTCACCGGTGACGCGCTCGTGACGCCAGCCCATGTAGCGCGGGTCGTCGAGTAGCTTCTGGTTGTTGGTGCCAAGATCCAGCGAGATCGGCAGCGTGTAGGCCGGGCTGATGCCGCCACAGGCGGTGTACAGTGACAGCTTGCCGATGGGGATACCCATGCCGCCGATACCCTGATCGCCCAGCCCCAGGATACGCTCGCCATCGGTGACGACGATGACCTTGACGTTGTCCTTGGTCGCGGAGCGCAGGATGTCATCCATGTGCTCGCGGTCCGGGTAGGAGATGAACAGGCCGCGGTGGTTGCGGTAGATGTTGGAGAACTCTTCGCACGCCTGACCGACGGTCGGGGTGTAGATGATCGGCATCATCTCCTCGAGGTGTTCCTCGATCACGCGGAAGAACAGGGTCTCGTTGTCGTCCTGCACCGAGCGCAACAGGATATGCTTGTCGAGGTCGGTGGCGCACTGCTGATACTGGCTGTAGACGCGCGCGACCTGCTCTTCGATGCTCTCGACATTCTGCGGCAGCAAGCCCATCAGATTGAAGCTGACACGCTCCTCGAGGCTGAAGGCGCTGCCCTTGTTGAGCAGCGGCATCTCGAGCAGGCTCGGGCCGGCGTAAGGAACATACAGGGCGCGCTTGGAAGTATCCGTCATGGCGAGACTCTTGAATCAGTGGGGACGACCTCACGCTCGGCAAGCTTCTCGGCATGCCGGCAGACAAGCGCAGCATGCCCGCTGAAGCACCGCAGAAGACCTGCTGGCAACCGGGCGTCCGAGGGACCTTTCGACGTGCAGTTTCCACGTGCGAACAAGGCATGATGATAGCACGCGCAGTGCTATCTCCGGCAGCCTGTGCAAGGTCGGCGTGCGTTGCGCAGACAAGGGTACTGCATGACGAGAAACGCCTCGCTCATCCCCCTGACGGGGAAGGAGCGAGGCGTTCGCGGTCACGTGCGAGGAATGGCTCAGGCCAGATCGGCACGCGATGCCGGCTTGCGCGGCGCAAGGGCGAAGAAGGGACGCAGCTTCACGCCCAGCATGTTGCCGACGAAGGCCATCACCAGCCACAGCCAGCCATGCAGGCTACCGGAGGAGATGCCGCCGAAGTAGGCGCCGATGTTGCAGCCGAAGGCCAACCGCGCGCCGTAGCCCAGCAGCAGGCCACCCAGCACGGCAGCCACCAGCGAGCGCAGCGGAATGTTCCACTTCGGTGCGAACTTGCCGGCCAGCAGCGCCGCCGCCAGCGCCCCCACCACGATGCCGATGTTCATTACCGTGGTGATGTCCGTGTAGAGCGGTGCCGCCAGTGCCTTGGCATTGCCCGCCGCCTGCCAGTAACCCCAGTCACTGACATCGAAGCCCAGCGTGGTGTAGACCTTGGTGCCCCACAGCGCGAAGGCCGAGGTGATACCCCACGGACGCCCGGCCAGTGCCAGGGTGGCGAAGTTGAGCAGCGCCAGCGCCACGGCACCCGCCAGCAATGGCCAGGGGCCGCGCAGGAAACGTGACAGGCCACGCGGCTGACTATCGGTCACGGCGGCCTTCTCGAGCTCACCGTGACGACGCTTCTCCAGCGTGCGTGTCACCAGCACGATGATGGCGAACAGCACCAGGCTGACGATGATGCCGCCCAGTGCACCGAAGCTGTCCACCAGCGAGACGGCGGGCAACGACGGCAAGCTCTGCCACCAACTGAAGTGCGCGGTGCCGATCACCGAGCCGACGCAGAAGAAGATCAGGGTGACCACCATGCGCGCATTGCCGCCGCCGACGGTGAACAGCGTGCCCGAGGCGCAACCGCCACCCAGCTGCATGCCGAGGCCGAACAGGAAGGCGCCGACCACGACGGAGGTGCCCAGCGGCGAGACGAAGCCGGAGACGTCCTGCCCCCACAGGCTGCCCGCTGCCAATACCGGGAAGAACAGCACCACGGCGATCGCCAGCATCAGCATCTGGGCACGCAGGCCGCGACCACGACGCTCGGTGATGAACACTCGCCAGGCGGAGGTGAAGCCGAAGGCCGCGTGATAGAGCACCACGCCCAGCGCGCCACCGATCAGCAACAGCAGGCCCTGGCGCCAGCCGGCGACCAGACTCAGCAGCACGGAGGCAATGACCAGCAGCCCACCCGCCCAGACGGCGCGAGGATTGATGGCGGTAGTTGGCTGGACAGGCTCACTGGCCTTGCCCGGCATCGCGTGTTGACTCATGTCGTACCCCCTTGTGTATTCAGCATGCTTCGAGCATTGATGCGGCAAGCCTAACGCTTCGCTTTATAGCTGTGAATGAATTTACAGCATGCTTTTCATTCCCTTCAGGTATATACCTGACATCACGCCCCGGATGCCATCAGCACGACAGCCCCGATGACGCCGCCCTCTGAAGCGACGGCGCCAGTAACAGAAACCCCCGCCATCCGGGAAGATGACGGGGGCCGATCGAGCAGCGTGGACAGGCGATCTAGAGGAAGTTGCCCAGACCTACAGCGCGACGCAGACGCTCCATCATCGGTGCGGCCTCTTCACGGGCACGCTCGGCGCCACGCTTGAGGATCGCCTCGACGTGCGCCGGGTCTTCCATCAGCTCGACGTAACGCTCGCGCGGCGCCTTGAGGTGATCATTCAGGTATTCGAACAGCTGGTTCTTGGCGTCGCCCCAGCCGATGCCGGCCGCGTACTGCTCACGCATGGCAGCGACTTCCGCCTCGGTGGCGAAGGCCGAATAGATCTGGAACAGCGAACAGGTATCCGGGTCCTTCGGCTCGCCCGGCTCCAGCGAGTTGGTCTTGATCTTGCGCACACTCTTGAGCAGCTGCTTCTCGGTGCCGAACAGCGGAATGGTGTTGTTGTAGCTCTTGGACATCTTGCGGCCATCGAGGCCCAGCAGCAGCTGGGATTTCTCGTCGGTCACCGCCTCGGGCATGGTGAAGTAGTTGCCCTTGAAGAGGTGGTTGAAGCGTCCAGCCATGTCGCGCGCCATCTCGATGTGCTGGATCTGGTCACGCCCCACCGGCACCTTGTGGGCATTGAACATGAGGATATCCGCCGCCATCAGCACCGGATAGCTGAACAGACCCATGTTGATGCCGCGATCGAGATCATCGATGCCCGCTTCCTCATTCTCGGCCACGGCGCCCTTGTAGGCATGCGCACGGTTCATCAAGCCCTTGGCGCACACGCAGTTGAGCAGCCACATCAGCTCCGGGATTTCCGGCACGTCCGACTGGCGGTAGAAGATGGCATTGTCGGTGTCCAGACCCAGTGCCAGCCAGGTGGCGGCGATCTCACGACGCGACTCCTGCACGCGCTTCGGGTCCTGGCACTTGATCAGAGCGTGGAAGTCGGCGAGGAAGTAGAAGGACTGGACCGTCGGGTCCTGACTGGCTTCGATGGCAGGCTTGATGGCGCCGACATAGTTGCCGAGATGAGGGGTGCCGGTGGTCGTGATGCCGGTAAGAACGCGGGTCTTGGTCATGGATGCACTTCTTGGGCGTCTGGGTCGGGAGGTCGTGCCGCGGGGCCGCACTCGCTCACAATGGATCACGACAGGTCGCGGCAACGCCCGCTCGAATCCCTCGAACGCAGCCACCATGACCTGTCGCTATATGTCCCACATCTTACCCTGAGGCGTGCAGCCTTCGTAAGGGCCGGCGCGCCTGACTCACTCCTTCGCCAGCGCCTCGGCGAGCGCAGTGACCGGCATGTCGAAGGCCTCGCCGACTTCCGGCAGGATCAATTGCCCCGCGTGCACATTGAGGCCCGCGGCAAAGTGGCTGTCCCGGCTCAGCACCTCGCGATAGCCGCCATTGGCGAGGCGCACGATATACGGCAGCGTCGCGCTGGTCAGCGCCTGGGTCGAGGTACGTGCCACCGCGCCGGGCATGTTGGCCACGCAGTAATGCACGATGCCATCCACCACGTAGGTCGGCTCGGCGTGGGTGGTCGCCTGGCTGGTCTCGAAGCAGCCGCCCTGATCGATGGCGACATCCACCAGCACGGCGCCTAGCGTCATCTTGCGCAGATGCTCGCGGCGAATCAGCTTGGGGGCCGCCGCCCCGGGCACCAGCACGGCACCGATGATCAATGCCGATTGCCGCACCGCTTCCTCCAGCGCCTCGGAGGTCGAGTAGACGGTACGAATCTGGCCCTGATAGCGATGGTCCAGCGTCTCGAGACGCGCCAGTGAGGTATCGAGAATCACCACCTCGGCGCCCAGCCCCAGCGCCATGCGTGCCGCGTTCTCCCCCACCACGCCACCGCCGATCACCGTGACCCGCGCCGGCGGCACACCGGGCACGCCGGGCAACAGCACGCCCATGCCACCCTGCGCCTTCTCCAGCGCGTGCGCGCCGGCCTGGATCGCCATGCGTCCGGCGACACGACTCATGGGTGCCAGCAGCGGCAGGCCTCCGTCGGCATCCGTGATGGTCTCGTAGGCGATGGCCGTCACGCCGCTCTCCAGCAGGCCCTCGGTCAGCTCACGGGCGGCGGCCAGATGCAGATAGGTGAACAGGGTCTGGCCGCGGGCGAGCCGGGCGACCTCGGCCGGCTGCGGCTCCTTGACCTTGAGAATCAGCTCGGCGTCGCGAAAGACCCGCTCGACGTCCGACTCAAGACGCGCGCCCACGCCCTGGTATTCGGCATCGGGGTAGCCACTGCCCTCCCCGGCACCAGACTCGACGATCACCTCATGGCCCTGGGCGATCAGCTCACGCACGCCGGCAGGCGTGAGGGCGACGCGATACTCGTGGTTCTTGATTTCCTTCGGCACGGCAATCTGCATGGTGAACTCCTTGCACTGCTGGCGGAATACACTGACGTCATCACGACGCCTGCTACAAGCACAGCAGACTCGTCAGCGTCTTGCCAATCAGATACCAGCAAGATTCACCAAAACACGCCAATGATGCAGTGGAATGCGAGGAATCATCGCTGACTGACAGTTTCCTCGCTCACCAGCGCCGCCGAATAGCATTCACGATAGGCTCCGGGCATGCGTCGGGCACGTCCGCTCGAGAGCTCGATGCAGACAAAGCGAGTACGCGCCTCCAGCAGTGTCTGGCCATCAGCGCAACGGCGCAGCTGGAAACGACGCGTCAGACTCAGGCGACCATCGCAATCCACCAGCCAGGTCGCCAGCATCAGCGAATCGCCAAGTCGTGCGCTGGCCAGATAGTCGATCTCGTGACGGTGTACTGCCATGCCGCGGTCCTGCTCACGGTAGTGCTCGAGACCAAGCCCCAACGCTTCAGAGTGTGCCCAGCTGATGTCCTCCAGCCAGCGCACATACTCGGCATTGTTGACGTGACCATAACCATCCAGCGCCTTCTTCTTCACGCTGATCGGCAACAGGAACGGCCGTGGCAGCGCCCAGCCGGGGAAATCTTGCGTCAACGGCGGCGCGTCGCTCGCCTTCGGGGCGCCTTTGCTCATGCCACGAACTCCGGGTCCTCATCGCGCGGGGGCGCCTGTGGTGCGGGCTGCTGCGGCGCGCTTGCCCCACACGCCCAGCACTCGCTGAAGCTGCCCTCGAGACGCTCGCCACAGGCACACTGCCAATCCGGCAGGGGCGGCGCGGCCTCGATGCTCGCCAGCAGGCGGCGGGCACGTGGAAGGTCATGCTCTGCCACCCACAGCTGGGGCTCGCAGTCGAGCACGGGCAACTCGCCCGCGGCCGAGCCGAGCAGGCGATTGCGCAGCTCACAGGGGATGCCCTCGCTTTCCAGCAGGTTGCGCCAGTGATCGAGCAGCACGAGATTGTGATGAGATGTCAGTCGTCTATACATGCCGTCAGACTATCAGAGTCCATGAGCCATGGACGATTAGCCAAAAGCGAGCCGCAGTCGATAGACAAGCCACAGACGCCCCACATTCCACAGACGCCCCACATTCCACAGACGACAACGCCGCCCCGAAGGGCGGCGTTGTCATCGATGCCGGATGGCACAGCCATCAGTCCTGATATCCGTCAGGCGTCATCAGTCGCGATAGACGCGCACACCGAGGGCCTTGAGGTAGGACGTCTCGGGAATGGACGGGTGCACAGGGTGGTCACTGGCCTGATGGCCCTGGAAGATGACCTGACCGTGGCGGTCCTGGTGACGCACGGCGCCACGCACCACATCCATCAGGCGCTCCGGCGCCAGATGCATGGAGCAGGAGCCGGACATCAGCAGACCGTCACGGCCCAGCAGGCGCATGGCTTCACGGTTGAGGCGTGCATAGGCGCGCTCGCCGTTGGTGATGTCCTTGCGCTTGCGGATGAAGGCGGGCGGATCCGCGATGATGACGTCGAACTGCTCGCCTTCCGCACGCAGGGCCGAGAGGGCCTCGAAGACGTCCGACTCCGCGATGGAGACGCGATCCTCGACACCGTTGAGCACGGCGTTGTCCGACACACGCTCGAGCGCCGCGCCGGAAGCATCGACACACAGCACTTCGCTGGCGCCATGCGCCGCCGCCTGCACGCCCCAACCGCCGACGTAGCTGAACAGGTCCAGCACGCGCTTGCCTTCGACCTGACGGTTCAACCAGTCACGGTTGGCGCGGTGGTCGTAGAACCAGCCGGTCTTCTGGCCGTCGAGCACCGGTGCCGTGAACTGGACGCCGTTCTCCTCCAGCAGCACGCTTTCCGGCAGCTCGCCATAGACGACTTCGACGTTGCGCTCGAGCTGTTCCTGACGGCGACCGCTGGAATCGTTCTTGAACACGATGGCTGTCGGCTTGACGACCTTGAGCAGCGCATCGACGATCACTTCCGCCAGACGCTCCATGCCGAAGGTGTTGAGCTGGCAGACCAGCACATCGCCGAAGCGATCGACGATCAGGCCCGGCAGCAGGTCGCCTTCGCCGTGGACCAGGCGATAGAACGGCTTGTCATAGAGGCTCTCGCGCAGCGACAGCGCCTGGTTGAAGCGGTGCACCAGCAGCGAGCGATCCAGGCGCTGCTCCGGGTTGCGCGACACGATGCGCGCGCAGATCAGCGAGTTCGGGTTGACGTAGGCAACACCCATCGCACGCCCATTGCTGGCCTCGATGATGGCCTGGGCGCCCGGTTCGAAGTTCTTGAGCGGTGTCGCGACGGTATCGACTTCATTGGAGTACAGCCACAAATGGCCGGCCTTGAGGCGGCGATCAGCATTCTTCTTCAGGCGCAGACGTTCAGTCACGGGAAATATCCAGAAAGCAGAGGAAGGGACAGGACGACGACAGGACGCGCCCGAACGGGCCTATTCTAGTCGTCATGGCGGCCCCGGTCACGGAGCCCCCCGGTCTAGCAGTGGTCTGATGCGGCTCGCCGCTAGTGCTGACAACAAGGGCAGAAGCAGCTGGCGCGCTGGCCCAGTACCAGACTCATGATCTCGTGGCCGCATTCGCGGCATGGCTCGCCACCCCGTCCGTAGACGTTGAGGCTTTGCGCGAAGTAGCCCGGCTTGCCATCTCCGCCGACGAAGTCACGCAGCGTGGTGCCGCCCTGGTCGATCGCCGCTGCCAGCACGCTGCTGGCAGCGTTGGCGAGGCGCTCGCACTCCTCGCGCGTCACTTCACCGGCAGGACGGCGCGGGTCGACACCGGCCATGAACAGCGCTTCGCTGGCGTAGATGTTGCCCACGCCCACCACATTGGCGTTGTCCATCAGAAACGGCTTGATCGCCACACGGCGCTTGCGGGAGCGCGCAAAGAGGTGCTCGCCATTGAAGGCATCGGACAACGGCTCCGGCCCGAGTCGTACCAGTCGCTTATCGGCATGCGGGTCACCGCGCACGAAGTCGACGAAGCCGAAGCGACGTGGGTCGTGATAGCGCAGCACATGGCCATTGCCGAGCACGACATCGACATGATCATGCGTACGTGGCGGCGTGCCGATAGGCACCAGCCTGAGACTGCCGGACATGCCCAGGTGCCAGAGCAGATGGCCATCGGCGATCGGCAACAGCAGGTACTTGGCGCGACGCGCAAGCGTGCCGAAACGCTGACCCACCAGCCACTCGGCGAGCTCGCCGGGCACGGGGGTACGCAGACGCGGCTGACGCACGATCACCTCGGTGACCTCCTGGCCCTCGACCAGCGGCGCGATACCGCGACGGGTCGTCTCGACTTCCGGTAATTCGGGCATGTTCTCTCCTCAACTGACCGCCAGACGCACAACAGGGTGACGACAGAAGCCGCCACCCTGTTGCAGGATGCCCAGAACAGCGACATCCAGATACTCGAAAACCCGGTCAGGACCGGGTTTTCGAGGGTTCCGACAGCACGCTGGCGGGAGACAAGATCACTTGATCTTGGCTTCCTTGTACATCACGTGCTTGCGAACGACCGGATCGTACTTCTTGAATTCAAGCTTGTCCGGAGTGTTACGCTTGTTCTTGTCGGTGGTGTAGAAGTGGCCAGTACCGGCACTTGACACCAGCTTGATCTTGTCACGCATTTTCAGTTTCCTTCCACAGTCGCATTCACCGAGCGATTGAGAGCGTTGCCCTCGGCTCGGTTGCCATTGCTACAGGGGCTGTCTTCTAGTGTTTAGAAGCGCTCGCCACGTGCAGTGAGGTCCTTGAGGACTTCGTCGATACCCTTCTTGTCGATGATGCGCATGCCCTTGGTAGAGACGCGCAGCTTGACGAAGCGCTGCTGGGATTCAACCCAGAAACGATGGGTGTGCAGGTTCGGCAGGAACCGGCGACGAGTCTTGCGCTGGGAGTGAGAAACATTGTTACCAGTCACCGGGCGCTTGCCGGTAACCTGACATACTTTGGACATTGGAGCCTCCAACCGCTGCGTTGGCTAAGTTGTTCAAAACCTGTCGGGCAAACCGGAAGTGGCAGGCGCCGCCTCATGCCCTGATTTCAAAGTGTTTACGTCCGTTCCGGAAGACAAGCTTTCGGGTGCTGGAACGTGCAGGCGCAGCATTTTACCCGAAGAGGAACGTGAAAGCACGTCCTATACGGATTTTTTTCGCCAGCACGCCCATGCCCGAGGTGTCGCATCGGTACAGACGCTTCTCAGCCAAACGCTTCACTCAGCCAATGTCGGCCAGAGTGGTCGCGAATTCTGTGGTGGGTGATACGGGAGGCGCAACATTACCACAACCAGTGCCCTGGTTTGCAATCCCTGCGCATTTCTCACGCCAGTGGCGACCGCATCTGGCGGGGGCTGTGCCGTCATCGGGCACTCAGCGACTCAGCTTCGTGGACGCCTCAGCTACAGCCAGCCGCGCTCGGCAAACGAGACCACCTCGCCGTCCCCGACCACGAAGTGATCCAGCACACGAATATCGAAAAGTCCCAGCGCCTCTTCCAGTCGCTGCGTGATGCGCCGGTCAGCCTCGCTGGGCTCCGCGACGCCAGAGGGATGGTTGTGAGCGAGAATCAGGGCGCCGGCATTGAGCGCCAGCGCCCGCTTGACCACTTCGCGAGGATAGACGGCGGCGGCATCCAGCGTGCCGGTGAAGAGTGTCTCGAAGCGGATGACGCGATGCTGGCTGTCGAGAAACAGCGCGGCAAATACCTCATGCGGCAGGTCGCGCAGATGCGAGGAAAGATAGCGCCGCACCAGCAGGGGCGATGTCAGGGCGGCCCCGCGCATCAACAGGCTCTCCAGATGGCGACGCGACAGCTCAAGCGAAGCCTGCAGCTGCACATACTTGGCGTCACCCAGTCCGCGCGCTGCGCAGAAGTCCTGCTGGGTTGCCTCCAGCAACGGCCTGAGACCGCCGAAGGTGTTCAGCAGGTCGCGCGCCAGATCCACCGCCGAACGCCCTTTTATACCCACGCGCAGAAAGATGGCCAGCAGCTCGGCATCTGACAAGGCCCCTGCCCCTGACGACAACAGTTTCTCACGCGGACGCTCTCCGACCGGCCACTCTCGAATCCCCATGCACTCTTCTCCCATCCCCTGCCGCCCGAATGGCTGACAGTCCAAAGCATGAGAAGCGTGGTCACATGCGGTCTCTTTCGCCATCGCGAGCATCAACGCTTGCCGCCCTGAGGGCCTGCGTCTGGTCCCTGCATGCCATCAGATGACAGCCCCGCCCCATGAAGCGAGCGCTCGCATGGACCAAAGCGACACTCGGCGTCGCGGGCCAGCGGCGCTACGCAAGGTTGCATCACGGTGATATGGTAGAGGGCAAACGCGCGAGCGTAGCAATCGACGCATCAGGGACGCAGGACACACCATGCATTCACTCGCCGGAAGGCGCATTCTGCTGGGCATCAGTGGCGGCATCGCGGCCTACAAGGCCGCTCTGATCACCCGCCTGTTGAAAAAGGCGGGCTGTGAGGTGCGCATCGCCATGACCGAAGGAGCTCAAGCCTTCATTACACCGCTGACCTTGCAGGCGTTGTCGGGCAATTCGGTGCATACCTCCCTGCTGGACCCCGAGGCCGAGGCCGGCATGGGGCATATCGAGCTGGCCCGCTGGGCGGAGGTCATCCTGATCGCGCCCGCCACCGCCGACCTGATGGCCCGCCTGGTGCATGGCCATGCCGATGATCTGCTCACTACCCTGTGCCTGGCCAACAGCGCGCGCTGGGTAATGGCCCCGGCGATGAATCAGGCCATGTGGGCGCACCCCGCCACCCAGCGCAATGCCCGCCAGCTCAGTGCCGATGGCTGGGCGCTGCTCGGCCCGGCCAGCGGCGAACAGGCCTGTGGCGACGTGGGAGCGGGCCGCATGCTGGAGCCGGAAGAGATCGTCGCGGCGCTGGGCGATCTCATGCGCCAGAGCGACCCCAGCGGCCAGAGCAATGAGATGTCATTGCCGGCCGCAGGCCTGACGGTGACCATCACCGCCGGCCCGACCCGCGAGCCACTGGACCCGGTGCGCTACCTGAGCAACCACAGCTCCGGCAAGATGGGCTATGCGCTGGCCGCAGAGGCCGCGGCGCTGGGCGCCAGCGTGCGCCTGATCAGTGGCCCGGTGGCACTGACGACCCCGACTGGCGTCGAGCGCATCGATGTCGAATCCGCGCTGGACATGCAGGCCGCCGCCGAGGCGGCCGCCGGCGAGAGCGACCTCTTCATCGGCTGCGCGGCAGTCGCCGACTTCCGCCCGGCCACGGTCGCCGACCACAAGCTCAAGAAGCAGTCAGGCGAAGAGCAGATGCAGGTCACGTTGATCCGCAATCCGGATATCATCGCCGGCATCGCCGCCCAGACGCAGGCACGCCGCGCCGCCGGCCAGCGGGCGCCACTGGTGATCGGCTTCGCCGCCGAGACCCGCGATGTGATGCGCTATGCACGCGACAAGCTCGCGCGTAAACAGCTCGACATGATCGTCGCCAATGATGTGAGCACGCCTGGCCTTGGCTTCGGCAGCGACAGCAATGCCGCCACCCTGCTGTGGCAACCGCTCGATCAGAACACGCAACACGAACAGGCCATCGCGGCCTGTCCCAAGACGGAACTGGCGCGCGCGATTCTGAAGCGCGCCCTGGCACTCCATCAGCACAGGGTCAGCCTCGACCCTGCCATCCAGACCGTTACACCGACTGTCACCGACGATCAGGAAGCACCTTAGATGACCCGCCCCCGGCTCGAACTCAAGATTCTCGACGAGCGCGTTCGCGATTACCCGCTGCCGCATCACGCCACTCCCGGCAGCGCCGGCATGGACCTGCGCGCACTGCTCGACGCGCCGCTGACCCTGGCGCCGGGCGCCTGTGAGCTGGTGCGCACAGGGCTGGCGATCCATATCGCCGACCCCGCGCTGGCCGGCATGATCCTGCCGCGCTCCGGTCTGGGGCACAAACACGGCATCGTGCTGGGCAATCTGGTCGGACTGATCGATTCCGACTATCAGGGCGAACTGATGATCTCGGTCTGGAACCGCGGCGAGAGCGAGTTCGTGCTGGAACCCGGCGAGCGTCTGGCACAGTACGTGCTAGTGCCAGTGGTACAGGCGGAGCTGGTGGAAGTCTCTGAATTCGAGGCCAGCCAGCGCGGCGAAGGCGGCTTCGGCCACTCCGGTCGCCACTGATTGCCCCGTCATGCCACAGGGCAGCCGAGCGGCAGGCTCGCACCGGCTGCCGGGCTTCCGGTCACAAGGAAGCCCGGCAGATTTCCACACTGATCGTCATGCAGCGATAGCGTTCGAGACGCATGACGCCTCAAGCGACTTCACGATTGATTCAACCGACAGGGATGCACCATGAGTCAGGTACCCGCTTCAATTTTCCGCGCCTACGATATCCGTGGCATCGTGGATGAGACCCTCACCGAAGACGGCGTGCGCGCCATCGGCCAATCCATCGGCAGCGAAGCCGCGGCACGCGGTGAATCTACCGTCGTGGTCGCGCGCGACGGCCGTCTCTCCGGCCCGCGCCTGTCCAAGGCGCTGATCGCGGGTCTGCGCGATGCCGGCCGTGATGTCGTCGACATCGGCATGGTGCCGACACCGGTGCTCTACTACGCCACCAATATCCTGGAAGGCACACGCTCCGGCGTGATGCTGACCGGCAGCCACAACCCGGCCAACTACAACGGTCTGAAGATCGTGCTGGCCGGCGAGACCCTGTCCGGCGACACCATCACCGACCTCTATCGTCGCCTGCAGGAAGGCGATCTGGCGCAAGGCGAAGGCAGCCTGCGTGAAGAGGACGTGCGTGAGCGCTATCTGGAGCAGATCACCGGTGATGTGGTCGTCAAGCGTCCGCTCAAGGCCGTGGTCGATTGCGGCAACGGCGTGGCCGGCGAGCTGGGCCCGGAGCTGATCCGCCGCCTGGGCGTCGAAACCGTGCCGCTGTTCGAAGAGATCGACGGCAACTTCCCCAATCACCACCCGGACCCGAGCAAGCCGGAAAACCTGCAGGACCTGATCAAGACCATGCAAGAAACCGGCGCGGACATCGGCCTGGCTTTCGATGGTGACGGCGACCGTCTCGGTGTCGTGACGCCCAAGGGTGAGATCCTCTACCCGGACCGCCTGATGATGGCGCTCTCGGAAGACCTGATCGAACGCGTACCGGGCGCGCGCATCATCTTCGACGTCAAGTGCACCGGCAATCTGGCGACCGTGATCGAGAAGGCCGGCGGCACACCGGAAATGTGGCGCACCGGCCACTCCTTGATCAAGGCACGCATGAAGGAAACCGGCGCGGCACTGGCCGGCGAGATGAGCGGCCACATCTTCTTCAAGGAGCGCTGGTTCGGCTTCGATGACGGCATCTACGGTGCCGCGCGCCTGCTGGAAATCCTCGCCAAGCAGGATGTCGATGCCGACACCTTCTTCGCCCGCTTCCCGCAGGACCTCGGCACCCCCGAGATCAATGTGGAAGTGACCGACGAGAACAAGTTCGCTATCGTCGAGCGACTGGCCAGTGAAGGCGACTTCGGCAGCGATGGTGTCAAGACAACGCTGGACGGCATTCGTGTCGACTACGCCGATGGCTGGGGCCTGTGCCGCGCCTCCAACACCACCCCGATGCTGGTGCTGCGCTTCGAAGGCAAGTCGGAAGCCGCACTGGAGCGCATCAAGGACAGCTTCCGCGCTGCGCTCAAGCAGGCCGAGCCGAGCCTCCAGGCACCGTTCTGATCCCGCATTGGCTCGCCATCGACAGGATGGCATGAGTCGCAACGGGGCGGCGGTCTACCGCTTGATCGCCGCCCTTGTCTTGCCAGGCACTGCAGCCGCTCATCCGGGCGCATCAGGTGCCTGAAGCAACCGATTTGCATGACAGCGCGCACCGCGCGTGCTGAAAGACCGTTTCGAGTGACAGTGTCCGGACTCTCTTTCCGGACCATTTTCTGTGGAGTGATACGCTGATGAGCCACGCCAACCGCGACCCGCATCAGGTGGTCGAGGTCCTGTCCGAAGCCCTGCCCTATATCCAGCAGTTCTCGGGCAAGACCGTGGTGGTCAAGTACGGCGGCAACGCCATGACCGAAGAAGCCTTGATCGACTCCTTCGCTCGCGACATGGTGTTGATGAAGGAAGTCGGCATCAATCCGGTGGTCGTGCATGGCGGCGGCCCGCAGATCGGCGCGCTGCTCGAGAAGCTGAACATCGAATCGCGCTTCGTCGATGGCATGCGCGTCACGGATTCCGAGACCATGGACGTGGTCGAGATGGTGCTGGGCGGCCTGGTCAACAAGGGCATCGTCAACCTGATCAACCAGAGTGGCGGCAAGGCCATTGGCCTGACCGGGAAGGACAGCGGTCAGATTCGCGCCCGCCAGCTCAAGGTCAGCGGCCAGACACCGGGCATGAATGCCTCTGAAATCATCGACATTGGTCATGTCGGTGAAGTCGAACATGTCTCCACGGACCTGATCGAACTGCTGACACGCAACGATTTCATTCCCGTCATCGCGCCCATCGGGGTCGATGCCGAGGGCCGCAGCTACAATATCAATGCCGACCTGGTCGCCGGCAAGGTCGCCGAGGCACTGGGCGCGGAGAAATTGATGCTGCTGACCAACGTGGCTGGCCTGATGAACGCACAAGGCGAAGTCATGACCGGCCTGACCACCGAGGCGGTGGATGGCCTGATCGAGGATGGCACCATCTACGGTGGCATGCTGCCCAAGATCAGCTGTGCACTGGACGCCGTGAAGC
The DNA here is from genome assembly GCF_030264805.1 of Cobetia sp. LC6. Lineage (NCBI taxonomy): Bacteria > Pseudomonadati > Pseudomonadota > Gammaproteobacteria > Oceanospirillales > Halomonadaceae > Cobetia > Cobetia sp. LC6. Next base: position 199,263 of record NZ_JASSPL010000006.1, read on the forward strand.
AAGGCGTGCGCAGTGCCCACATCATCGATGGCCGCGTGCCACATGCGACCCTGCTGGAAATCTTCACCAATGCCGGGGTCGGCACGTTGATCAGCAACGCGGAAGCGGACACTGACAAGGCGTAAGGTGACAAGCCGGGGCTCGGCCCCGGTATTTCGCGCGAGGCAAGCGACACGCCTCAGGACACGGACCCGCCCGTAGCACACTGCTGCAGGCCGCGATAAACGACAAGATTCCATGACGCAGGCGAATCCAAAACAATCACGTCGCGAACAGATCCTCCAGGCACTCGCCCTGATGCTGGAAGAGGACAGCGGCAAACGCATCACGACTGCAGCACTGGCACGACAGGTCGGTGTCTCGGAGGCGGCGCTCTATCGTCACTTCCCCAGCAAGGCGCGCATGTTCGAAGGACTGATCGAATTCATCGAGAGCACGCTGTTCGAGCGTATCGCGCTGATCATTCAGGACAACGACACCGCGCATGCCAGGGTGCACCACATCCTGAGCCTGCTGCTGGGCTTTGCCGAGAAGAATCCGGGCCTGTGTCGTCTCCTCAACGGTGATGCCCTCACCGGCGAGACGGCACGCCTGCGCACGCGCATGGCGCAGCTGTTCGAGCGCCTCGAGACGCAGATCAAGCAGGTACTGCGCGAAGCCGAACCTCGCGAAGGACTGCGACCGGCCATCACCGTCACGGCAGCGGCCAACCTGCTGATGGCATGTGCGGAAGGCCGCATCGGCCAGTACGTGCGCAGCGACTATCGCAAGCGCCCGACCGAGCACTGGGAAGACCAGTGGCAGCTGCTGAGCCGCGACCTGCTGCTGAGCAGTCAGGAGCGCATTGCCGTCTGAGAGGCCTTGCCTGGCGCGTATGAGCCGCACCAGAACGAATGCCCCGCCTGCAGTCATTGCAGGCGGGGCATTTTTCCAGGTCAGGCCATCTCATGTCACGACCTGGAGAGGCCGGATTGCACGGACGGCCCCTCAGGCGTTGACGCTGAAGCGCTCCAGTATGGCCTCGGCGGACATCGGCCGCGCCAGCAAGTAGCCCTGGTAGGTATCACAGCCCAGACGCTTGAGCTCCTCGAACTGCACATCCGTCTCGACTCCCTCGGCGACGATCTCATGACCCAGCGAGTGCCCCAGGCTGATCACGGCACCGACCAGCTGGATGGCCTGCTGATTGGGGCAGCGGATACCGCCATCAGAGCCGGCGACCGCATCCATCTTCATCACGAAGCTGCGGTCGACCTTGAGCACATCCAGCGGCAGGGATGACAGATAGGACAGCGACGAATAGCCCTGCCCGAAGTCATCCAATGCCACACGTACCCCCAGCTCACGCAGCGCGCCGAGCACGGCAAGCCCCCCTTCCATGTCCTGGATCAGCAGCGTCTCGGTCACCTCGACTTCCAGCCGGGTCGGTGACAGCTTCTGGCTTTCCAGCACGCCGAAGACTTCATTCTCGTAGCCCGAGGTCAGCTGGCGCGCCGACAGATTGACCGCCATGCGCGGCATGTGAAGGCCGGCTTCCTGCCAGCGCACCATCTGGGCACAGGCCTCCTCGAGCACGAAACGCCCGAGGCGGAAGATCAGGCCGGTCTCCTCGGCCAGCGGAATGAACTGGGCTGGCGAGATCATGCCCAGCTCCGGGTGCTGCCAGCGCAGCAGCGCCTCGACACCCTGCAGCTCACCATGACTATCCAGCTGCGGCTGGTAATGCAGATAGAGCTGCTCGCTGCCGATGGCTTGACGCAGATCCTGCTCCAGCGTCATGCGCGAGGCGACATGCTTGTCCAGCGAGGACTCCCAGCGCAGCGCATGATCGCCGCGCGACTTGGCGTGATAGAGCGCCACATCGGCATTCAGCATCAGCGCCTGGGCATCGCCATTGGTCTCGGACAGCACATACCCTGCCGTCAGACTGATGATCAACGGGCGACCCAGAATCGTGAAGGGACGCTCGACCTTCTGCTGGATCTTGTCCACCACCTGCGCCGGATCACCATTGCCATGCGGCAGATAGAGGCCGAACTCATCGGCCCCCAGACGCGCCACCAGTCCGCCCGGCGGCAGCAGACGACGCAGACGCTCGCCGACCGCGACCAGCAGCTGGTCACCGGCTTCATGGCCCAGGCCATCGTTGACGGTCGAGAAACGGTCGATATCGGCGTAGATCATCAAGCCACCCGCCGCGACGCGCTCGTCGGCCGCCGCCATGAAGGCCTTGCGGTTATAGAGCCCCGTCAGGGCGTCATGGCGCGCCAGGAAATCGAGCTGACGCTCGGACTCCTTGTGCGCGCTGATGTCGAGCAGCAGGCCTTCCCAGTAGCGCACGCCATCCTCGCCCTCGATCATCACGCTGCGGTCAAGCACCCAACGCTCATGGTCGGCGATGATGCGGAAGACCTGCTCATGGCGCATCTGCGCGCACATCGCCCAGTGGCGGGCGGCGCTGACGGCTTGACGGTCTTCCTGATGGATCAGCTCGGTCAGGGTGATGCCGGCCCCGACAAGCGATTCGGCCGAGCGGCCGAACAGCTCGGCCGAGCCGTTGCTGATGAAGGTCAGCACTCCGGTGTTGACCTCGATGCGATACACCACGCCCGGCAGGTTATCCATCAGCGTCACCAGGGTGCGAGAACGCGCCGTCATCGACTCGAGCGCCCCCTCCAGCTCATCATGACGCTCAGCGCGCTTGCGCTCTGCACGCGCCACCACGACCACCAGCACGACCAGGAAGATGCCGCCGAGCAGCATGCCGAACCAGATACGATGCCACCACAGCCACCACAGGCTGGAGATCGGCTGACTCACGACGCTGAACAGCTTGAGCGGTGCGATATAGCTACCCGCCGCCATGCGCGGCTGGCCGTCGAAGCCCGGCACATGGTAGCGACGCACACCACGCTCGGAGATGTACTTGCCCATGTTGGCCATCGAGGACAGCGGCAGCTTGCCGGTCACGCCCAGCGCATGCTCCTGGGGGCTCGAGAACAACAGCAGGCCGTTGGTGGAAAACAGACGCAGGCGCTGTCCATCATCGGAATTCGGGTTGGCCAGCAGGCTACGTGACTCGGAGAAATCCAGGCAGCCGATCAGCAGCCAGGACATGCCTTCGATATCCATATGCCGATAGAACGGCAAGCCTGGCTGACCGGATGCCAGCGGCAGTGCGGAGCCGAACAGCAGGCTGCTGCGTCCGGGCAGCGCCTGGGCTTCCGGCTGGGTCAGCTGCCAGCTGCAACTGCGCCCCACGCCGATCTGACGCAGGCTGCTGCCGCGGTAATCGGCAAACGGCACCACCATCAGCGAGACCAGAGAAGGATGACGACCCAGCGCGCTATCCAGCGAGCCACGCCACAGCTCCTTGCCTTCACTGCCCAACACGCGCTCCAGCACCATCATCTCGCGTGAGACATTGGCGATCAGCTGCTCGGTGGAGATATGCAGCTGGGTATCCAGCAGCTCCAGGCGACGCATTTCCTGTTCACGCACATCAAACCATTGGCTGGCCAGAAACAGGCCACCCAACACCACCATCAAGGCCGCATTGAGCCCAAAGATTCGCCACAGCGAATGTGTGCCATTGACGTGCGAGGAAATCGGGTCCACGGGGCCACCAGTAGAAATGTTTCATGTCTTAGTGTGACAGAATGAAACATTGTGTTGCACTGTTCAACCAATAACGACGGATTCCTCGGGATCCACTCTCCCTCAACGAAAATGCCCCACCGGGAAACCCGGCGGGGCATTTTTCACGTGACAGCGAGCCGGAAGGTCATGGGCTCATGCCATGGGGCCATCAGACTCAGGCAGCGAAGCCTTCGCTCATGTCACCCATTGATTCACGCAGCTTCTTCATCGCGTTCTTCTCGAGCTGACGGATACGCTCGGCAGAGACGCCATAGATGTCAGCAAGCTCGTGCAGAGTCGACTTGTTGTCACTCAGCCAACGCTGCTGGAGGATGTCGCGCGAGCGCTCATCCAGTGCCGCCAGTGCCTTGAGCAGACGATCGTGGGAGTCGTCTTCCAGGTCCTGCTGTTCCACCTGGGCAGCCGGATCGAGGCTGTGATCTTCCAGATAGTTGGCCGGCGCCTGATAGGCCGAGCTTTCGTCATCGCTGGGGCCGGCATCGAAGCCAGCATCGTGGGCGGAGAGACGGCTTTCCATCTCACGCACCACGGAAGGTTTGACGTCCAGATCGCCTGCGATGGCATCCACTTCATCGTTGTTCAACCAGGCGAGGCGCTTCTTTGCGCCACGCAGGTTGAAGAACAGCTTGCGCTGAGCCTTGGTGGTCGCGACCTTCACGATGCGCCAGTTACGCAGCACGAACTCGTGGATCTCGGCCTTGATCCAATGCACGGCAAAGGAGACGAGGCGCACGCCCTGATGCGGATCGAAACGCTTGACCGCCTTCATCAGACCGACGTTACCTTCCTGGATCAGGTCCGCCTGCTGCAAGCCATAGCCGCTGTAGCTGCGCGCGATGTGCACGACGAAGCGCAGGTGCGACATGACGAGTCGACGGGCCGACTCCAGATGATTCTCTTCATGCAACCGCAGGGCCAGCTCATGCTCTTCTTCGGCAGTAAGCACAGCGATACGGTTCACCGACTGAATATAGCCGTTTAGATCTTGACCCGGTGACAGGTGGCCAAGTGGCTGAAGACTGGTGCTCATAGTGCAGATGTCTCCATGGTTGCCTAACACGCATGCAAGTAGTGAGACTGTGAAGGTTGGGACAGGTTCCCGTCAATAGCTGTACATGACGTGTACAATTGTCATGACGAGTAGCACTTCGTAACGCTGTCGGGTGTGTGGTGCGTTTAACCACCCACCAGACCCCTTCACTGACGCCCGACGTGAATGTTGTCAGAACGTAACTGTTGACCTTCCTGGGCAGAAATAATGGCTGAAAACCGCGAAAAATAATCGGAATCAGCGCGGAGAAATACTCGCCAGATGACGTCCGACCGCGATCCAGGCCCCTATCCAGCCCAGTATTGTACTCGAAAACAGCAGCGTGGCACCCCCTGCAATGCCCAGCGCGGGCAACACATAGTTGCCGCCATAACTTTGTACAAGAGCCGTCACGGGTGCCGCCAGCCAGTTGCCGCCAAGCGCCAGGATCCCGCAGGCCAGCAGCCCCCCCCCCAGACCGTACCAGGCACCGCTGTAGAGGAAGGGACGCCGCACGAAGGCGTGGGTCGCCCCGATCAGCGTCACGACCTCGATCTCCTGGCGGCGACTCTCCACGGACAGGCGGATGGTATTGCCCACCACCAGCAACACGCCCAGCCCGAAGAGTAGCGCGAGACCCAGCGTCACTTTCTGACCCAGCTCACCCAATTGACGCAGACGCTCGAGCCATGCCAGGTCCAGGCGTGCGCTGGCGACACCCGGCTCGCTCTCGAGACGCGTGGCCAGGGCACGGACAGACTCCGGCGTGGTGTCCAGTGGCGTGATGACGATGCTGGCCGGCAAGGGGTTGTCATCCAGCAGGCTCAGTGAGCGCTTGAGGTCCAGCGCCTGGGCGAATTCCTGCATGCCCTCGGCGGCGGTGATCAGACGCACTCCTCCGACACCGGCGGCGTCGCGCAGCGAGTCCGACAGCGTCAGCGCCTGGCTCTCATCGACCGAGGTTTCGAGATAGAGGGTGAGCTGAGCGCTGTCATTGAGTTCATTATCGAGCAGACGCGCGCTGTCCAGTGCCAGCCACAGCGCCGCCGGCAACGTCAGCGCGATGGCGATGGCCAGCATGGTCAGCAGGCTGGCGATGGGCGCGGCCAGCAGGCGGCGTGCGCTGTCGCGCGCCATGGCAGCGTGATGACGCAGCCAGCTGCGATAGCGGCTCTCGACCGAGACACGACTGGAGCGCGCGCCCTTGCGCGCTGCACGCTCGGCGGCCTCCGGCGATTCAGGCGCCTGCGCGGCGGCCTTGCGGGCACGTGTCTCGGCGCGGGACTGGCCACGCTCGCGTGAAGAAGAGGGGGAATCGTTGCGGGAACGCGGGGGACTCATCGGGCATCCTTGTCGGCGATCAGACGACCATCGGACAGCTCCAGCGTGCGATGGTGCAGACGGGCGATCAGCGCCAGATCGTGACTGGCAATCATCACCGTGGTTCCGATGCGATTGAAGTCCTCGAACAGACGCATGATGTCGGCGGACAGCGCCGGGTCCAGATTGCCGGTCGGCTCATCGGCCAGCAGCAGCGCGGGCTTGTTGACCACGGCGCGTGCGATGCCGACCCGCTGCTGCTCACCACCGGACAGCTCGATCGGCAACGCCTTCTCACGATGCAGCAGACCGACCTTGTCGAGCGCCGCCCGCACCCGCCGTGCCTGTTCACGCGGCGGCACCCCCTGGATCATCAGCGGCAGGGCCACGTTGTGGAAGATGTTGCGGTCGGTCAGCAGCTGGTGGTCCTGGAAGACCACGCCGATCTGGCGGCGGTAATACGGCACCTGGGAGGTATGCAGCCGCCCGATATCATGCCCCGCCACCAGAATGCGCCCACGCGAGGGGCGCTCGAGGAGCATGATCAGCTTGAGCAACGAGCTCTTGCCGGCACCGGAATGGCCTGTCAGAAAGACCATCTCGCCACGCTCGACCCTGAAGTCGAGCCCGGCCAGTGCATCGAAGCGCCCTCCATAGCGCTTGCCGACATGCTCGAAGGCAATCATGCCTCGCGCGACTCGGCGTCGGCCTCTTCGCTTGCCTCATCGCCCGCGCGTGCGAACAGGGCACTGACGAAGTCATCGGCCGCGAAGGGACGCAGGTCATCGACACCTTCCCCGACACCGATATAGCGGATCGGCAGATTGAGCTGCTTGGCCAGCGCGAAGATGATGCCGCCCTTGGCGGTCCCATCCAGCTTGGTCAGCGTAAGGCCCGTGATGTTGACCGCTTCATGGAAGGTGGAGGCCTGTGACAGGGCGTTCTGCCCGGTACCGGCATCCAGTACCAGCATCACCTCGTGAGGCGCGGACACATCCAGCTTGGCCATCACGCGCTGCACCTTCTTGAGCTCTTCCATCAGGTGGCTCTTGTTGTGCAGGCGGCCCGCGGTATCGGCGATCAGGATATCGACGTTGCGCGCCTTGGCGGCTTCCAGAGCGTCATAGATGACCGAGGCACTGTCGGCGCCGGTATGCTGAGCGATGACCGGCACCTTGTTGCGCTCGCCCCACACCTTGAGCTGCTCGACCGCCGCGGCGCGGAAGGTATCGCCCGCCGCCAGCATCACGCTGCGGCCCTGGCTCTGATAGCGCTTGGCCAGCTTGCCGATGGTGGTGGTCTTGCCGACGCCGTTGACACCGATCATCAGGATCACAAAGGGGCCGCTGCCCTTGGCCGGCAGCTCCAGGTCCTTGGCGACCGGTGCCAGCATCACGCGCAGCTCTTCCTGCAGAGCTTCATAGAGCGCCTGCGGCTCCTTCAATTCCTTGCGCGAGATGCGCGCGGTCAGGTTGTCGATGATCTCGGTGGTCGCCTCGATGCCCACGTCTGCCATCAGCAGCTGGGTCTCGAGGTCTTCCATCAGCTCATCATCGATCTGCTTCTTGCCGAGGAACAGGCTGGCGACGCCTTCGGTCAGATTGGCGCGCGTCTTGCCAAGGCCGGCCTTGATGCGCGCGAAGAAGCCACGACGTGGCTTTTCGCGCCCGTCGCGGGCCGTTTCACGCGCCTCGTCGTCCTCGACCACGGCGTCTGCGCCAGCGGCGGCAGCCTCGGCGGCACGTGCCTCTTCTTCCTGGCGAGCCTGTTCCAGCGCGGCCTGCTCTTCGGCCTCGATGGCGGCCAGCTGCGCGGCGGCCTGACGCTCTTCTTCCTCGCGAGCCGCGATACGCGCCTCTTCGGCACGCGCTTCACTGGCGGCTTCTTCCGCACGGGCCTGAGCGGCCTGTTCGGCAGCGATACGCTCGGCCTCTGCCTGAGCGGCCTGCTCGGCAGCCAGACGCTGTGCCTCTTCCCGGGCGGCCTTTTCGGCGGCGACGCGTTCTGCAGCGGCCTGCTCCTGGGCGATGCGCTCGGCTTCGTCTCGGGCTGCCTGTTCCTGAGCGGCCTGCTCCTGCGCTGCGCGTTCCTGCGCGATGCGCTCGGCTTCAGCTTCGGCTCTCTGCTCTTCGAGCCTCTGAGCCTCGGCCTGCTGATCTTCGACCTTCTGAGCCTCGTCCCGAGCGGCCTCTTCACCGGCAAGGCGCTCTGCCTCTACCTTCTCGGCCTCGAGACGCTTCGCCTCGAGCCGCGCTGCCTGCTCGGCATCGGCTTGCTCGTGAGGCGTGGCGTCTTGTGTCTGTTCAAGAGCCTGTTGCTCGAGGGCCTGCTGCTCGGAGGCTTTCTGCTCCTGAGCCTTGTGTTTCTTGCGCTTGAAAAAACCGAACATGGCGAGACAGTCCTGAACTCGTGAAAGTGGCGTCATCCTACCATCCCTTCGGGGCTGAAGGTACGCACCGCGCGGCATCCGGCGTCGCACATGCTAGACTCGCGGCATGAAAAAACGCGCATCCTCCCAAGGCCCCGCACGGGGCAGATCCAACGCGCCCTCGCGCGCTGACAAACAGAGCGGCAAGCGTGGCCAGGCCGCCGGTGGGCCAGGTCGCCTGCGCATCATCGGCGGGCGCTTCAAGCGCCGCCTGCTCAACGTGATCGACGCACCGGGCCTGCGCCCGACACCCGACCGCGTGCGTGAGACGCTCTACAACTGGCTGGGCTTTCATGTCGGCGGCGCCCGCGTGCTTGACCTCTACGCCGGCAGCGGCGCGCTGGGCCTCGAGGCGCTGTCGCGTGAGGCGACGCATGTCACCTTCGTGGAACGCGACAGCCGCGTCGCGCGTGCGCTCGAAGCCAATCTCGCGACCCTCGCCAACGGTGACAGTCTGCCAACACAGGTGGTGACCGGCGATGTCCTGCACTGGCTCAAGACGGCCACTCCCGCCGCGGGCGGCATGGATCTGGTGCTGCTCGATCCGCCCTTCCGGCTCGAGCTGGCCGCCGCGAGCTGCGCACTGCTCGAAGCGCATGGCTGGCTGAGCGATGACGCCATGATCTATCTGGAAGTGGAATCCGGCCTCGACCCCGTGGTGCCCGCCAACTGGCAGCTGCACCGGGAAAGCCGTGCCGGCGACAGTCATGGCCGCCTGTATCGGCGCCATCCGCCCGCCTGAGCCACCTTCCCACTTGTGTCGACTCAGGCGGCGTCGTAGTCTGCCTGCAGGCGGGTATCGCTGCGCCATCCGGCAAGGATTCCCGACATGGCCGATATTCATCGCACCAGCATTTACCGTATATCTTTACCGCCCTCAACGAACCCCCTCGGGCCACGACCGTGACTCGACAAGGAGATAGCATGAGCACCGAACTCTTTACCCAACTTGAGCAGAAAGTCGGCCAGGCCATCGACAGCATCGAGATGCTGAAGATGGAAGTCGAAGAGCTGAAGGAAGAGAACCAGCGCCTGACCGAAGCCAAGACAGGTCAGGGCGAAGAGCTGGAGCAGCTGCGCCAGACCAACGCTCAACTGCAGGAAGAGCGTGAGCAGTGGGCGAGCCGTCTGGAAGCGCTGGTCGCACGCTTCAGCGAGACCGAGAGCGAAACCCAGAGCGCCTGATGCTCCCGCGTGTCCTGAGCGCTGGGCCGCGTGAACATGCACTCTTGAACAGGAGCGCTTGAACAAGAGTGCATGAACAGGGCCTCATGAAAACGCCGCCGACAGGAGACTGTCAGCGGCGTTTTCGTATCGGTGCCAGCACCAGAGTTGTCGTCGGAACCCAGGGTTGCGCTGGATACGGCTCTCACATCAGCGGCAGCGACATGAGCCAGGCATCTTCACGCCCGCCATCCACCATCGGGTAGTAGCCCTTGCGCACTCCATCCCGGGTGAAACCGACTTTCGCGTAGAGAGCTGCGGCGGCGGCATTGCTGGCGCGTACCTCCAGCAGCAGACGCTCAAGCCCCGAGTCACGTTGCCAGTCACGCGCCTGCGCGATGGCGGCGGCCAAAAGGCGTGCACCAACGCCCTGCCCGCGCTGCGCGGCTTGCACGGTGATCGCCTCGATCTCGGCCTCGAAGGGCCCGCGCGCCAACACCACGAAGCCGATCAACTCTGCAGTCGGCGTCTCACCGTCCGACGGCTCACAGGCCTGCCACCAGGCGCCCAGCACACAGCGCGCGTCATCGTTGAGCACATCGATCAGCTGTGACTGGCTCAGGCCGTGTGCCTGGCTGGCCTCGATGGCCTCCAGCGCCGCCAGGGTCGCTTGATCATCGGCCAGCTCACGCAGCTCGAGGCACCGAGAAACTGGCCCGCTCATGAGGCGTCCGTCTGCGGCGATGCCGACTGCCACTCGCGTCCCCAGCGGATCAACAGCGGCCACAGTTTGCGCTTGGCCTCACTGGAGCGCGCCAGCGCCGACAACGCAGGCCCCTGCCAGACCGGCAGGTTCAGCAGGCTGGTAGTCGCCTCGCCGCGCTCGGAGGTAGAGATACCGAGCACCTCGTGCAGCGTCTGGCTTGCCTCATCATTGCCGAAGATCAACAGCCGCTCCGGCTGCCAACCACGACGCGCCGGGCCACTCAGGAAGGCTTGCAATCCTTCGCGGGCTTCCTCGAGTGGCGCACTGGCCTTGAGATGGGGCAGCAGCGGCCAGCGGAAGTGGCTGAAGGTGAGCCCTGATGCCGTCTCGATACCGGCAGCGCGCCACAACGCCTTGAGCAAGGCCTCCCCTTCCAGGTGCGGTGCCTCGTCGCCGGGCAGCATGATCAACCAGCGTCCTTCCAGCGCCGCCAGCTGAACGCTGAAGCGCAGTGGCGGCTTGTCTGCCGCTGGCGGTGTCACTGCCTCATCTACTGCCGGCGCCTCGGCCGAGACCTGCGTCGGCGGCGTGCCCCACGAGGCGGTGCTGCTGGTCTCGGCAGCGCCGGACGTCGGCGAGGCCGCAGCGGGGGCTTCGACCGCCGCCGGCGCCATGCCCAGCAAGGCGCGTGCACTCGAGGCCGGAGAAGGCCCTGGCGGGCGTGGCACAGCGCTGCCGGCCATGCCGCCAGCCTGAGCGGAGGAGCCATGGCTGGCATCCGCCGTCTGGTGGGCAGCAGGCGGACGCGGCGCCTCATCGATCAGCGCGTGCAGGCGCGCCTGGGGCGCGACCGCCTCCGCCGCTTGCGGTTCGGGCCAGTCACACGCCTGGGTGGGCAAGGCATTGGGCAGCTGATAGCGACCAACCCAGGCGGTCAGTCCCATCGCGTCCAGATATTGCAGGCGTTGCGGTTCAGGGGTCATGGTCAGTGCTTGCCGCCGCCCAGACAGTTGGGGGAGTCCGGAATCTCGCCGCCGCGTGCCGCCCACTCCTGCGCGGTGTACAGGTGCAGTGCCAGTGCATGTACCGGGCCATCCAGCTCTTCGCTGAGCAAGGCATACAGCTGCTGGTGACGCTTGACCCGCGACAGGCCGCTGAAGCGATCGCTGACCAGGGTCACCTTGAAGTGGGTCTCGGAGTTGGCCGGCACGCTATGCATATGGCTCTCGTTGACGACTTCGACCATCAACGGGTCAAGCGTCGCGAGCTTGGTGTCTATCTGGGTCTGGATGCTCATGCGCAATCTCCTTGAAAGGGTGAAGCCGCACGACGGGCATGCGGAAAATTGAGGGTGACGATGCGATCGCCACAACGCAAATGGCCTCGGGCATTTTGCCCGAGGCCATTGTAGCGTCTGTCGCCATCACTGACAGTCATTGCTGACGGCGCTTGCTGACAGCTCTTGCGAAAAGTGCGGCGACGGCGCCCATCACGCGCCTGACGATCTGCACAAGCATGACAGAGGGTCAGTCCAGATCGGCCAGCAGCTCGTCATCGACTTCGCTGACTTCCAGCGGTGCCTCGTCGTCCAGGTCGACCGCCAGATAGCTGTGCTCGACGGTCAGGAAGCGCTCGAAGAGTGCCTTGTCCATCGGCTCCGGCCAATGGCGGGTGTCTTCTTCCCAGGCGCGCAGCTCGCTCTCCAGCACGTCCAGCCAGCGCTCGGAGACGAAGCCGTCCAGCGCCTCACGCGTGTCCATCTCGGGAATCAGGTAGACGGTGCTCTCCTGATTGACATCCTCCAGCGCCAGATCCTCACCTCCCTCGCCTTCGGATTCCAGCGAGTTGATCCAGTCGACAAACGCCTGGGTCGGCTTGACGCTCAGGGCGGAACGGTTAAGCAGCTTCATTCTGCACTCTCCAGGACATTCAGGGACAATTCCGAGACAGGACACACCGTGGATGGCAGCGCCGCTCAGAAAGCAGGCACGCGATGCGGGTGAGCCTCGAGGCGTCCAGCGCGTCACCCTGGCAGTGCCAGGGCGCCAGCAGACCGGACGCCGACCATTATGGCCGCTCGCGGGCAACAAAGCCAAGCGCCACCTTGCCTCATCGGCCCCGATCATGCCCCGCGAGGCACTCGTCGTCAGTCATTCGTGTGAGCCAGAGACCACAACGCCCCCGATCAGGGATCGGAGGCGTTGTGGGTGCCACCAGCGTGGCCCATCACGATGGCGCATCACGCCGACACATCATGAGGGGCTGGCGGCCTGCTGCTCAGCCCTGCTGCGGACGCATGGCCGGGAACAGCAGCACGTCGCGGATGGAGGCGCTGTCGGTCAGCAGCATCACCAGACGGTCGATGCCGATGCCTTCACCGGCGGTCGGCGGCATGCCGTATTCCAGCGCGCGTACGTAGTCGGCGTCATAGAACATGGCTTCGTCATCACCGGCGTCCTTCTCGGCCACCTGGGCCTGGAAGCGTTCGGCCTGGTCTTCGGCGTCGTTGAGCTCCGAGAAGCCATTGGCGATCTCGCGGCCACCGACGAAGAACTCGAAGCGATCGGTCACGTGCGGGTTGGCATCGTTGCGGCGCGCCAGCGGGCTGACTTCGGCCGGATATTCGGTGATGAAGGTCGGCTGGTCGAGACGGTGCTCGGCGACGGCTTCGAAGATCTCGGTCTCGAGCTTGCCCAGACCCCAGATCGGCTTGACCTGGATACCGAGACGCTCCGCCGTGGCGCGGGCGGCGTCGTAATCTGCCAGGTCAGCTTCGGTGATGCCATCGCCGTACTTGATGATCGACTCGCGCATGGTCATCTGGATGAACGGCTGGCTCAGGTCGTACTCGCTGCCCTGACAGGTGATCTGCGTGGTGCCGAGCACTTCCTGGGCGGCAGTGCGGATCATGTCTTCGGTGAGCGCGATCAGGTCACGGTAGTCCGCGTAGGCCCAGTAGAACTCGAGCATGGTGAACTCGGGGTTGTGACGCGTCGACAGCCCTTCGTTGCGGAAGTTGCGGTTGATCTCGAACACGCGCTCGAAGCCACCCACCACCAGACGCTTGAGGTACAGCTCCGGCGCGATGCGCAGGTACATTTCCATGTCCAGCGCATTGTGGTGCGTGATGAACGGACGTGCGGTCGCGCCACCCGGGATCTGCTGCAGCATCGGCGTCTCGACTTCCATGAAGCCGCGATCGCTGAGGAAGCGACGGATGGAGGCGACGATGCCGGCACGCAGCGCGAAGGTACGGCGTGACTGCTCGTTCATGATCAGGTCGACATAACGCTGGCGGTAGCGCATTTCCTGATCGGACAGACCGTGGAACTTGTCCGGCAGCGGACGCAGGTTCTTGGTCATCAGCTGGGCGCTTTCGATCATGACGTACAGATCGCCCTTGCCGGATTTGTGCACCGGGCCACTGGCACCGACGATGTCACCGATATCCCAGCTCTTGATGTCCTCGAGCAGCGCTTCCGGCAGGCCCTTCTTGTCGACGTAGAGCTGAATCTGGCCGGAGACTTCCTGCAGCACGATGAAGGGGCCACGTTTGCGCATGATACGCCCGGCGACGGCGGCCTTGCGGTCCAGCGTCTCCAGCTCGGCCTTGTCCTTCTCGCCCAGCTCTTCCATCAGGTCAGCGGCGAGGCTGTCACGACGGAAATCATTCGGGAAGGCACTCTTGCCTTCGGCGGCGGCCTGCTCGCGGCGGGCGTTCAGCTTGGCGCGACGTTCGGCGATCAGACGGTTCTCTTCCTGAGCCTGTTCGGCGGCCTGCTGCTCATCAATGGCGGGGGTCTGCTCTGTCGACATGGAGGGGCCTGTCTCGTGTCAAAGGGTCATGGCCTGGGCCACGACAGATCATGATCAGCCTGACGGTAGTGACCATCAGTGCTGACCGCGATACGGGGATTCGTGGCCTCCGCCGGCGATACCGACGGAGGCGAATAGGCGCTGGGCCGCGAGGGTACTCGCGCTCAGAGCCCCATCTTGAGGCTGGCGACGATGAAGTCATCGAGGTCGCCGTCGAGCACCTTGTCACAGTTGCTCGACTGGACGCTGGTCCGCAGGTCCTTGATGCGCTGGTCATCGAGGACGTAGGAGCGGATCTGGCTGCCCCAGCCGATATCGGACTTGGAGTCCTCGAGTTCCTGCTTGGCAGCGTTGCGCTTCTGCATCTCGGCTTCGTAGATACGCGCCTTAAGCATCTTCATGGCGCGGTCACGGTTGGAATGCTGGCTACGCTCGGTCTGGCAGGCCGCCACGATGCCTGTCGGCACGTGGGTGATACGTACCGCGGAGTCGGTGGTGTTGACGTGCTGACCACCGGCGCCGGAGGAGCGGTAGGTATCGGTGCGCAGGTCGGCCGGGTTGATGTCGATCTCGATGTTGTCATCGATTTCCGGCGACACGAACACGGACGCGAACGAGGTGTGACGACGGCCGCCGGAGTCGAAGGGACTCTTGCGGACCAGACGGTGCACGCCAAGCTCGGTGCGCAGCCAACCGAAGGCGTAATCACCCTCGACGTGGATGGTCGCGGACTTGATGCCGGCGACTTCACCGGCGCTCGCCTCGACGATCTCGGTCTTGAAACCGTGATGCTCGGCCCAGCGCAGGTACATGCGCAGCAACATGTTGCCCCAATCCTGCGCTTCGGTACCGCCGGAGCCTGCCTGGATGTCGAGGTAGGCGTTGTTGGCGTCCATCTCACCCGAGAACATGCGGCGGAACTCGAGCTTCTCGAGACTGGCCTTGAGCTGGTCCAGCTCGCGGACGACTTCGTCCACGGTGCCTTCGTCCTCTTCCTCGACCGCCATTTCCAGCAGATCGGAGCAGTCGGACAGACCGTTGCTCATGTCGTCGAGGGTCTTGACGATCAGCTCCAGCGACGCACGCTCCTTGCCGAGCTTCTGCGCGTAGTCCGGGTCATTCCAGACATCCGGATTCTCGAGCTCGCGAGTGACTTCCTCTAGCCGATCCTGCTTTTCGGCATAGTCAAAGGTACCCCCTCAGGACTTCTGCCCTTTCGGACAGGTCCTTGATGAGGTTGGTGATCGGATTGATCTCTTGCATGGTCGTCCTGTCTTGAGGCGATGATGCGTGAATGGGTGCGCGGCGATCCTGTCGCAAGCGACGGGCTCCGCTACATGCCACCCGGAGGTGCATGTGCAGATCGACAGCGCGCAAAGCCCGATATTGTAGCCATTTCTCGGCCTGCCGACCATGCCCGGCCCATCATCCGTGGCCAGCTGGCCAGCGACGGTTCTCGGCTGCCAGACATGCCGCCCATCAGCGGGCAGGCGACGAATACGACCAAAGTCATTCAAACGTCCGTCAGCCTCGAATGGCCCGATTTTCCGCGCCTTGCATGACGTTTATCGAATGCATGCATAAGCCATCCATTTTTTAACATGGACAGCGGGCAGGAAAAGATTCGATGGTAGAAGGCGACACTGGTGTCACCCCTAACAACAATAGCGAGCCTCCCTATCATGGCACGACTGCACTCCCCCTCTCACACCCCCGCACTGCCCAGACGCTTCGCGCTCAAACGCCTGGCAGGTTCTCTGCTGCTGGCCGGGGGCATCGTCGCCTCCCAGGGCATCATGGCCGACACGCTCAAGCTGGCGATCATGGGCGAACCGGCCTCGCTGGACCCGCAGCAGATTTCCGGCACCTGGGAAAATGACGTGGTGGGCGACCTCTTCGAGGGGCTGGTCACTGAAGCCGCCGATGGCGAGCGCATCCCCGGTGCGGCCGAGTCATGGCAGATTTCCGACGATGGCAAGACCTACACCTTCACGCTACGCGAGGACGGCAAGTGGTCAGACGGTGAGCCAGTGACCGCCGAGGACTTCGTGTACGCGCTCAAGCGCATCATGACGCCGGAAAATGCCTCGGATTACGCCTACATCCTGTATCCGATCAAGAATGCCAAGGCCATCAACAGCGGCGAGGCCGAGCCGGACACCCTCGGCGTGCGTGCCGTGGATGATCACACCCTCGAGATCACCCTCGAGCGTCCGACGCCCTACTTCCTGGATCAGCTGTCGCACTACACCGCCTATCCGCTGCCGAAACATGTGGTGGAGAAGTACGGCAAGGACTGGACCGACCCCGGCAAGATGGTTTCCAACGGTGCCTTCGAGCTGAGCGAGTGGCAGCCGCAGACCCGCATCGTCGCGCTCAAGAATCCTGAGTTCCACGATGCCAGAGAGGTCGCGCTGGATGAGGTGATCTACTACCCCATCGAGGAGCGCAACAGCGCCCTGAAGCGCTTCCGCGCCGGCGAGATCGACATCGCGCGCGAATTCCCGACCCAGCAATACGGCTGGCTGAAGGACAACCTGCCGGACGCCACCCACGTCGCGCCCTACCTGGGCATCTACTACTACGTGCTCAACTCGCGCGATGGCCATGCCACGGCAGACCCGCGCGTGCGTGAGGCGCTCAACCTCTCCATCCGCCGCAACATCATCACCGACAAGATCCTCGGCACCGGCGAAGTGCCGGCCTACAGCTTCGTGCCCAACGGCGTGAACCATTACGACATCCAGGAAATGGCCTTCAAGGACATGTCGATGGATGAGCGCATGCAGAAGGCCAGGTCCCTGATGGAAGACGCCGGCTATGGCCCGGACAACCCGCTGGAGCTGACCTTGCGCTACAACACCAGCGAAGACCACAAGAAGGTGGCCATCGCCGCCGCCGCGATGTGGAAGCCGCTGGGCGTGAAGGTCAATCTGCTGAACGCCGAAGTCGCGGTGCACTACGAGGACATGCGCCAGGGCAAGTTCGATGTCGGCCGCGCCGGCTGGATCGGCGACTACAACGACGCCCAGAACTTCCTCAACCTGCTGGAAAGCGGCGTGCCCAACAACTACGGCGCCTATTCCAACAGTGCGCTGGATGACGACATGCAAGAGGCTGCCAATACGCTCGATATGGAGGATCGCGAGGCACTGATGCAGGACGCCGAGCGCAAGGCGCTGGATGACTACGCAGTGCTGCCGATCTACTACTACGTGTCGCGCAATCTGGTGAACCCCAAGCTCAGAGGCTGGCAGGACAACATCGAGGATACCCACCGCTCGCGCTGGGTCTCGTTCTCCGAGTGAGGCAAGCCCTGTGAGCCTCTGACCTGGTTCGCGGTTCTCTAGATCGTCATGGGTCCACGCTCGTGTCCGGCAGGGCAGGAGCGTGGCATCTGCCAAGGATGGCACCAGAAGATGACGTCGCGCCCCACGGGCGTGACAAGGAGTTCATGCATGTCCCCCACCTCACCGATGCAATGCGCGGCAAGCCTCAGCGCAGGCCTGCTGCTGTCCGCTCTTTCTCTCTCCTTCGGCGCTTCCGCCAGTGCCATGGCCGCACAATCCACAAGCCCTGCAAGCCAAGGCGAACAGATCCTGCGTATCGCCAATGGCGCCGAGCCGGCGTCGCTGGACCCGCAGCAGACCAGCGGCACCTGGGAGACACGCATAACGCGTGATCTGTTCGAGCCGCTGATCGCCTACTCCGCCGACGGCGAGCTGATTCCCGGGCTGGCAGAGCGCTGGGAGTCGTCCGCCGATGGGCTGAGATGGACCTTTCATCTGCGCGAGGGGCTCGAGTGGTCAGACGGCACGCCGTTGACCGCCCAGGATGCCGTCTTCGCGCTGCGCCGCCTGCTGACACCCGCCACCGCGGCCCACAACGCCACGCTCTACTACCCGATCGTCAATGCTCGCGCGGTGAATACCGGCGCGCTGGCACCGGAGCAACTCGGCGTGACCGCGCCCGATGCGCAGACGCTCACCATCACGCTCAGTCATCCCTCGGCGACGCTGGCGCAGACGCTGGCGATGAGCGAAGCCGCCCCGCTGCCACGCCATGTGATCGCGGCCAAGGGCGCTGACTGGACGCGGCCGGCCAACATGGTCACCTCGGGTGCCTTCGTGCTCAACGAATGGGCGCCACAGTCGCATATCACACTGTCACCCAATGCTCGCTATCACGCGGCAGACACGGTCGCGCTCGATGAGGTGGACTACCTGCCTATCGAGGAGAGTCATGCCGCGCTCAATCGCTTTCGCGCCGGCGAAGTCGAGATCGCCTACGGCGTGCCCGCCAGCCACTACGCCTGGATTCAGGACAATCTGGCCGCTGCCCTGCACACCTACCCGATCCTCGGCGAGTACTTCTATGTCTTCAATCTGCGCGAGGGCTCACCCGTGGCCGACCAGCGCATTCGTCGCGCGCTGAATCTGGCCACGCGCCGTGAGGTGATTACCGAGCGCATTCTCGGCATGGGCCAGATTCCCTCCTGGCACTTCGTGCCGAAGGCATTGAGTGAACATCAGGGCGCGCGCTTCGACTTCGCTGACTGGTCGATGGACCGGAGGATGGCGAAGGCCCGCGAACTGATGGCCGACGCGGGCTACGGCCCGGAAACCCCGCTTGAGCTGACCCTGCGCTACAACACCCTGGAAGACCACAAGAAGATCGCCGTGGCCCTCGGGGCGATGTGGAAACCGCTGGGCGTGAAGGTGACGCTGACCAACACCGAGGCCGCGGTGCATTACCGCGATCTGGCGCTGGGCGATTTCGAAGTCGGGCGTTACGGCATGATCGCCACCATCGCCGATGCATACGACTTCCTGAACGCCTTCAGCAGCGACAACACCTCCAACGCGCCCGGGCTCAGCTCGCCGACCTACGATGCGCTGATCGAGACGGCGGCGCGTGAAGGAGACATTGGCACCCGCCAGCGCCAGCTCCATGACGCCGAGCAGTATCTGCTCGACCACGATGTGGTGCTGCCGCTCTACGACTATGTCACCTCCAGTCTTGTCGACCCCGCCATCAGCGGCTGGGCGCCCAATGCGCTGGACGTGCACCCGAGTCGCTATCTGCAGATCGATACCTCGCGCTGACAGACGACAGTCACCAATAACAACGACACACCCGGGCAGCGGCCCGGACGGAGCACTGGATGCTGAGCTACACCCTCAAACGGTTGCTGCAGGCGATTCCCACCCTGCTGATCGTGATCACCCTATCGTTCTTCCTGATGCGGGTCGCTCCGGGCGGCCCCTTCGATGGCGAGCGCCGTCTCCCCCCGGAAATCGAGCATAACCTGCGCGCGGCCTATCACCTGGATGAGCCATTGCCGATGCAGTATCTGCGCTATCTGGGTGATCTGGTGCAGGGCGATCTCGGCCCGTCCTTCAAGTACAAGGACTTCGATGTCAGCGAGCTGATCAGCCAGGGCTTCCCGGCCAGCCTGGAACTGGGCATGTGGGCGATTCTGGCCGCGCTGCTGATCGGGGTGCCGCTGGGGGTGATCGCGGCCATCCGGCGCAACTCGACGGCAGATTATGTGGTGATGAGTACTGCGCTGGCGGGGATCGCGGTGCCCAACTTCGTGATCGCCCCGCTGCTGGCGCTGGTGTTCGGCGTGCTGCTTGGCTGGCTGCCGGCCGGCGGCTGGAACGGCGGCGCCTGGCAGAACCTGCTGCTGCCGGTGGTGGCGCTCTCCATCCAGCAGATCGCCTACATCGCCCGCATGATGCGCGCCAGCATGATCGAGGTGCTCGGCAGTCACTACATCCGCACCGCCCGCGCCAAGGGCCTGAGCGAGTGGAAGGTGATTCTGCGCCATGCATTGCGACCGGCGATGCTGCCGGTGGTCTCGTACCTCGGCCCGGCCATCGCCGGCATCATCACCGGCTCGGTGGTGATCGAGCAGATCTTCGGCATTCCCGGCATCGGGCGCTATTTCGTGCAGGGGGCGCTCAATCGTGACTACACCCTGGTGATGGGCACGGTGGTCTTCTATGGCGCCTTGATCCTGCTGCTCAACCTGATCGTCGATCTGCTCTACAGCATGCTCGACCCGCAGATCCGCTACGACGACTGACCCGAGGCCCTGACATGTCACTGACAACTCCCGCCCCCCACGGCACCGGCGGTGCCAGTGCCTTCGACGGCCAGCCCCCTGCCGCGCCGGCAGGCGACAGCCTGACCCGCGACGCCTGGCGTCGCCTCAAGCAGAATCGCGCCGCCATGTGCAGCCTGGTGGTGATGGCCATCATCGTGCTGGCCTGCCTGATCGGCCCGTGGCTGACGCCCTTCGAACTCGATGAAGTCGACTGGAACGCCATCGGCACCGGCCCGGACCTGGCCTCCGGCCACGTCTTCGGCACCGACGTCAACGGCCGCGACCTGCTGACCCGCACCCTGCATGGCGGCCAGATCTCGCTGTCGGTGGCGCTGGTCGCCACCTTCGTCAGTCTGGTGATCGGCGTGCTCTACGGCGCCGTCTCCGGCTACTTCGGCGGACGCACCGACAACCTGATGATGCGCTTCGTCGACATCATGTATTCGCTGCCATTCATGTTCCTGGTGATCCTGCTGATGGTGGTGTTCGGTCGCAACATCTTCCTGATCTACGCCGCCATCGGTGCGGTGGAGTGGCTGGACATGTCGCGCATCGTGCGCGGCCAGGTGCTGGCGCTCAAGAAGCGCGAATTCGTCGAGGCGGCGCATGCGCTGGGGGTGCGCGACCTGCAGGTGGTCACCCGCCACCTGATCCCCAATGCGCTGGGCCCGGTGATCGTCTACGTCACGCTGACGGTGCCCAAGGTAATTCTGCTGGAAAGCTTCCTGTCGTTCCTCGGTCTCGGCGTGCAGGAACCGCTGACCTCGTGGGGCGTGTTGATCTCCGAAGGCAAGGACATGATGGAGACCGCGCCCTGGATGCTGCTGGTGCCCTCGGCCTTCCTCGCCGCGACCCTGTTCTGCCTCAACTTCCTCGGCGATGGGCTGCGTGATGCCCTCGACCCCAAGACTCGCTGAACCGGAGCGCTGATCATGACTTCTTCACCCTCTACCTCCGGCACCTCCTCCAGCCTGCCGCCAGCACGCAACGCCGCCGACCAGGCGCGCGCCGACACCCTGACTCGCCTGGGCCTGGCCGCCGAGGCGCCGGGCACGCCGCCGCTGATGGAGGTCGATGATCTCAAGGTCGACTTCCAGCTGCCGGACGGCGCGGTACCCGCCGTCAAGGGCGTCAGCTTCACCCTCAACAAGGGCGAGACGCTGGCGCTGGTCGGCGAGTCCGGCTCCGGCAAGTCGGTCACGTCCACCGCCATCCTGCGCCTGCTGCCGGAACTCGCCGAGATAAAGGGCGCCATCCGCCTGCGCGGCGAAGACCTGCTGAGTGCCTCGACGCGGCGTATGCGCGAGCTGCGCGGCAACCGCATCGCCACCGTCTTCCAGGAGCCGATGACCTCGCTCAATCCGCTGCACCGCATCGGACGCCAGATCATCGAGGTACTGGCGCTGCATCGTGACCTCAAGGGTCGCGCGGCTCGCCACAAGGCGCTGGAACTGCTTGAGCAGGTCGGCATTCCGGAGCCGGCGCGACGTATCGACAGCTATCCCCACGAGCTGTCCGGTGGCCAGCGTCAGCGCGTGATGATCGCCATCGCGCTGGCCTGCGAGCCGGACCTGCTGATCGCCGATGAACCGACTACCGCACTGGATGTCACGGTGCAGGCGCAGATCCTGCGGCTGCTCAAGTCGCTGCAGCAGCGCTACGGCATGGCGATCCTGTTCATCACCCACGACCTGAGCATCGTGCGCCACTTCGCGGACCGCGTCTGCGTGATGCGTCACGGCGAGCTGCTGGAAACCGGCGCCACCCACGACGTCTTCGAGCGCCCGCAGCACGCCTACACCCGCATGTTGATCGATGCCGAACCGGCCGGCGAGAAGGCCCCGGTGGCCGCGGATGCACCAGTGCTGCTGTCGGCGCGCGATGTGCGTGTCAGCTTCACCATCAAGCGTCCGCTGCTCGGCCCCAAGGTCGCCTTCGAGGCGGTGCGCGGCATCGATCTCGAGGTCCGACGCGGCCAGACCATCGGCATCGTCGGCGAGTCCGGCTCCGGCAAGTCGACGCTGGGGCGTGCCCTGCTGCGCCTGCTCAAGAGCCAGGGCCAGATCAGCTTCGATGGCGCCGATATCATGCCGCTGGACAAGTCAGGCATGCGCCCCTTGCGCTCGCGCATGCAGGTCGTCTTCCAGGACCCCTTCGGCTCCCTGTCGCCCCGCCTGACCGTGGGCGAGATCATCAGCGAAGGTCTGCGCGTGCATCACCCTGAGCTCAATCGCGCCCAGCGCGATGCCCGGGTCTGCGACGCCCTGAGCGAGGTCAGCCTCGACCCCGGCATGCGCAATCGCTATCCGCATGAGTTCTCCGGCGGCCAGCGCCAGCGCATCGCCATCGCGCGCGCCCTGGTGCTCAAGCCGGAATTCCTGCTGCTGGACGAGCCGACCTCGGCGCTGGACCGCTCGGTGCAGGTCACGGTGATCGACCTGCTGCGCGACCTGCAGGCGCGCCACGGCCTGACCTATCTGTTCATCAGCCATGACCTGGCGGTCGTGCGTGCGCTGTCAGACCACCTCATCGTGATGAAGGAGGGCGAGGTGGTGGAAAGCGGCAGTACCCACGCCATCTTCGAGGCGCCCCGGGAGCGTTATACGCGTGAATTGATGCAGGCCGCCTTCGCCCCGGACCTGGGCCAGACGCACCACTGACACCCTGAAAAGACGACATGCCTGATGGGCGCTGCGGCGCCCATCAAGCCCCCACTTTGCCTGGGAAAAGGCGCAGGGCCTCATTACTGCCTGCCTGAAGGGTGGCGATGAGCACCCGGCCTCGCCCCGGGCAAGGGCAGCCGGGTCGATCACGCGGATCGACATTGGCTGCCAACCGGGTGCTTGCACCCGACCGAGGCCGGAGCAGGACGCTCCGGCATGACCCACGCCGATGGAAAGACATGCACAGGATGACGATGCAACCTACAACAACAGCCAGCATCCCCCTTCACACTCACTCACGACTGCGTCACGCGATTGGCGCAGCCCTGCTCGGCACGGGACTGCTGAGCATGAGCCCCATGGCCCAGGCCATCGAGGTCTACAAGACGGATACCGACCGCGTCGAGTTCAGTGGCCGCTTGGCGGCGTTTGCGGTGATCCAGGATGGCGCACACGACGAGATCTACAACGGCGGCTCACGGGTGCGCCTGATCCACGAGCATCAGTTCGAGCAGGGCTGGAGCTCCATCATCCGCGCCGAATGGGGCTTCGATCCCTGGTTCAAGGACGGCACCGATGCTCACTACAAGCGCATGATCTACGCCGGAGCGGCCCACGAGAAATGGGGCAGCTTCACAGTCGGCAAGCAGTATGGCCCCTGGTACGACATGGTGGCCGTCAACACCGACTGGTTCTGGATCAATGGTGGCGAGGCGTCAGGGACATTCGAAGGCCGCAGCGGTGATGGTGGCCTGCATGGCACGGGGCGGCCGGACAACTCGCTGTACTGGAAGAAAGGCTTCGACGACGTCACTGTCGGCCTGCTCTACCAGCTCGGCCATAACGGCCAGCACAGCAACGAGGCCTCACTCTTCGAGGATGGCGTCTTCACCACCGAGACCGAGTACTCGGGGTATGAGCGTGACTACAGCTATGAAGCCGCGCTCAACTGGCACCCGAACGAGGACTTCACGGTAGGCGGGGTCTTCCACCATACGGAGCTGAGCGACTACGAGAGCGGCAACAGCGAGAACGGCGATATCGATGCCTGGCTGCTCGGTGGTCACTGGTCGCCGGGCAACTGGTACATCGCCCTCGTCGGCGGGGAATATCGCAATCACATCGCCGGCAGCACCCTGGACTCCTCGGAAAGCTTCGTCGACAAGGCGCGCGGCGCGGAATTCGTGGTCAACTACAAGTTCAAGGAGGTCATCTGGGGTGATGACAGTGTCGAGCTCTATGGCGGCCTGAACCACCTGGAAGACGCCGACAGCGAAGCACGCTACGCCTATCAGATTCTGGGCGCAGCCTGGCGTGTCAAGGACCTGACGCTGGCCACCGAGTATCGCTTCGACAACAGCCGCCAGTCAGACGGAAGCGAGTACAGCGCCGACCGCGACCAGTTGATGTTCCTGGCGCGTTACGACTTCTGATCGTCATGTCAGACGCTGGTGACGGTTCGCCAATGCTCGCGCTGAGGCGATAGTTCCGCCCTTGCCTGATGAACCCGGCAGGACGACAAGAAAACGCCCGGTCATATGACCGGGCGTTCTTTGTATCGATTGTCCCGAGATCAGCTCAGCGTTTCAGCCGCTTACGTACTCAGAAGCGATAGGTCGCGCCGAGACCGAAGCCATGCGCTTCATTCTCATAATCGGCTTCATAGGTACCACGGTTGGGCTCGCTCAGGCTGACGGTGGCCGTCTCTTCCCACAGGTAGGTGTAGGCCATGTCGATGGTCAGCTCCGGCATCGGCGTCCAGCCGGCCCCCAGCGAGAAGATGGTGCGATCCCCGGACGGGATACGCGCGCTGCGATGCTCATCCACGGTCGGGCTGTCATCGAAGGCCATGCCGGTGCGCAGCACCCACTGCGGATTGAGCTGATAGCTCAGACCCACCGCATACTGCCAGCTGTCCTCGTAGCCCTGCTCCTCGACGATGTCGCTCATGTTGTCGACTTCCACCGCGATCTCGTCAAAGCGGCTCCAGTGCACCCAGGTCACGCCTGCCATCAGCGTCCAGCGATCATCCAGCTTGTGCGTCACGGAGAAGTCGATGCTTTCCGGCAGGGTCACATCCAGCGACGCATCCTGCTCGGTATTAACGAAGCCCGTGCCAGTGAAGACATTGTTGTACTTGGCCTCGCCTTCCAGGCTGTAATCCACCTTGGAGCGATAGGACAGACCGAGGCGGGTACTTTCCACCGGCTGGAAGATGACCCCGACGTTATAGCCCCAGGCGGCATCGTCGCCCTTGATCTTGACCTTGCCATCGCCTGCGCCGACATCGAGAGTATTTGACGTCAGCTCACCCTTGATGCTGTTGTAGGTCACACCGGCACCGATGGCCCACTTGTCATTGATGCGGTAGGAGATGGTCGGCTGGGCGGTGACCACCTCGACTTCACTGTAATTGGCGAAATAACGGCCGCGGAAATCAGAACCATAATCGGTGATCACGCCAAAGGGTGCGTAGACCCCGAAGCCCAGTGCTACCCGATCATTCATCGGCTGCACGTAATAGAAGGAAGGCACTGCCGCCCCCGGCACCATGTCGCCGTCATCTCCGCCAGAGACTGGCCGACCGAGTGCATCATTCGCGCTGGCGACATCAATATCGGTATTGACGTCAAGATAGGTCACACCGCCGGTGATCTGGGCACGATCCAGGAAGGACATGCCGGCGGGGTTGCCGAACACGGTGGAGGCATCATTGGCATTCGAGGCGCGCCCGGCGAAGGAGGTGCCCTGGGTACTGACACTCTGCTCGTTCAGCTGGAAGGCCCCCGCGTGAACGCCACCGGCATAAGCCGTGGCTACCGTTGCCAGAGCGACCCCGAGGGTGAGTTTGTTCATCTTGTTTTTCATTATGGATGGCGTCCCATTGCAGGTGGCTGGAGAGCCGCATGTTGTTGTTATCATTCGTTGATGCATAGCTCTGTCATCTACGTTTTGGGCGAGTCGTGCGTTCAAGTCAAGGGCGAACGTTTGTTTGAATAGGGAGGTTTCTAGTATTCAGGGAACTTTCATTCATGCCTGCACTGTCACGTGCTGCTAAGCCCATGACCTGACGACGATTTAGTGCCTTGTCGCCAGCGTTTAAAACACGACAGCCCCCTCTTCTCCCCCCTCTAGCCTATTGGTCGAACATCAGATTTTTCGTATGTATCGGCTCGCTTGACCTATGTGCAACACATAAGTCTTACACTGATGATCAGTCACGGAACATTGGCTGCCGACAGACCTACAGGGCAGCCGAATGCGCTCTCCGCCACTCTCGATCACCAGGAGATGATGCAATGAAAGTCGCCGAACTGGCCCGCGCGGGGGGCGTCACCGCCGAAACCGTTCGCCATTACACGCGCCAGGGGCTGATCACGGCCCGACGTGATCCCGTCAACAACTATCAGCGCTTTGATGAGCAGGCGCTGGTACGCCTCAAATTCATCAGTCAGGCACGCCAGCTGGGCTTCAGCCTTGCCGACATCAAACAGATTCTCGAGCAGGCGGATCAGCACGACTCGCCGTGCCCACTGGTTCGTGACCTGCTGCGGCAGCACCTGCCGAGAGTGCGCGAGCGAATTCGTGAGCTGGAAGCCCTGGCAGGGCGCATGGAGCATGCGCTGGATTGCTGGCAGGACCTGCCGGATGGCGTGCCGGACGGCAACAGCGTGTGCTGTCTTATCGAAGGCTTTCCACAGGACGTGCCCGACACCGCTTCCACTTCTCAACATCGCGACGGGGGGCAGTCATGATGACCCCGTCACTTCCCGAGACGCGACTTATGCAGGCACCAGGCGTCCATTGTCAGGGCTGTGTCAGCAGGATTCGTCGTGCCTTGCAGGCGCAGGACCCGCAGGCCGAGTTGCTCGGCGCGCCTGACGCGGAGCTGTTGCTGATGCAAAGCCAGCTATCATCCACGGCACTGCAGGAAGTCGCGGAAGACTGCGGCTACCCCCTCAAGGAGAAAGCCCTGCCGGAACGCGCCCATCACGATCTGTCGGTGTACGGCATGCACTGCCAGAAGTGCGTCGCCAGATTGCGCGAGGCCATCCAGCACTGGGATGAGGCTGCAAAAGTCAGTGGTACGCCAGAAGAAGACATTCTCGACGTGGACACCTGTCTGCCGCGCGGACTGCTCGAGAGCATCATCCTCGAGACGGATTATTCGCTTGAGGCCCCCGCCGAGGAGGATGAAGCTCAAGTCGCGTCGGCTGCTGATACCCCGGCCGTTGCAAACAAGGCAGCGACTGCGAGCCAGCCAGCCGATAGCGCAAGCACCGAGTTCTCACTGTCCGGCGTCACCTGCGCCAGCTGCGTGGCGACGATCCAGAAGGCACTGGATGGCCTGGACGGTGTGGAGCAGGCGCAGGTCAATTTCGCCTCACGCACCGCCCAGGTCACGAGCCGCCTCGCTACCGACGAGATCGTCTCTGCCATCGAAGGTGTCGGCTACGGGGCAAGCCTGGTGGAAGACGCGCAGGCCGGTGAGCAGCAACAGCAGGAAGACGCCGATCAGGAGTATCGCTCTCGTGTCCGCGACAGCGTGCTGTCGCTGGGCATCGGTGTCCCCCTGATGATCAGCATGTTCTTCCATCACCCCGGCTTCGAGGGGCTCGAGCGCGGGGTGTGGCTGGCGATCGGCGTCGCCGTGCTAGGCGTGCTCGCCACGGCAGGACGCAGCTTCTTCACCACCGCCTGGAAGGCCTTCACGCACCATCAGGCCAACATGGACACGCTGGTGGCGCTCGGTACCGGAGCGGCATGGATCTACTCCATGGGCGTGCTGCTGTTCCCCGACAGCGTGCCCGCGGCGGCGCG
This sequence comes from Cobetia sp. LC6, assembly GCF_030264805.1. Taxonomy (NCBI): domain Bacteria; kingdom Pseudomonadati; phylum Pseudomonadota; class Gammaproteobacteria; order Oceanospirillales; family Halomonadaceae; genus Cobetia; species Cobetia sp. LC6. The sequence continues at coordinate 226,983 of NZ_JASSPL010000006.1, forward strand.
CGGACTCTACTTTGAAGCCTCGACCATGATCATCGGCTTGATCAGCCTGGGGCAGGCGCTGGAAGTCCGCGCCCGGGGCCGTACTCAGCAGGCGCTGCGCGCGCTACTTGATCTGCAGACTCGCACTGCCCGCGTGATCCGCGACGGTGAAGAGCACGAGATCGATATCAACGAGGTCCGCAGCGGGGACCAGGTGCGCATTCGCCCCGGTGAGCGCATTCCGGTGGACGGCAGGGTCATCGAGGGCCAGAGCCATATCGATGAATCGATGCTCAGCGGTGAACCGCTGCCCGTGTCACGCGGTATCGGCGATGAAGTAGCCGCCGGCACGCTCAATACGCGTGGCAGCCTGGTCTTCGAGGTCGAGCGCGTCGGTAGCGAGACGCGCCTGGGACGCATCATCAGCCAGGTGCGTCAGGCGCAGAATTCGCGCCCGCCGATTGGCCGGCTGGCTGACACCATCTCCGGCGTGTTCGTGCCCAGCGTGATGATCATCGCCATCGTCGCGGCGCTGGTGTGGTTCAATTTCGGGCCTGCGCCGACCGGCGTCCATATGTTGGTGGTCGCGACGGCGGTACTCGTCATCGCTTGCCCGTGTGCACTGGGTCTGGCGACGCCGATCTCGACCATGATCGGGGTAGGCAAGGCAGCGGAGCATGGCGTGCTGGTACGCAGTGGTGAGGCACTGCAGACCGCCAGTCGCTTGACCGCACTGGTGGTCGACAAGACCGGCACCCTGACGCGCGGCAAGCCGGAAGTCACCGAGGTCTCGCTCCTCGAAGGGGAAGACGAGGAAGCCGTGCTGGATGCAGCATATGCACTGGAGCGGGGCTCCGAGCACCCGCTGGCCGCGGCGCTGCTGGCACATATCGAAGCCAGACGCCCCGATGCCTCGCGCAGCAAGGCCTTCCATGACTACCAGACCATCAGCGGGCGCGGCATTCAGGCCCAGGACGATACAGGTCGCACCTGGCGCATGGGCAACGCTGCCATGCTGGAAGAGGCAGGCATCAGCCTTGCTCCCCTCAGCGAGCAGATCACGGCGCTGGAAGACAATGCGCGCACCTTGATTCTGATGGCTCGCGACGATGAATTGCTCGCCGTCTTCGGGCTGGCCGACCCGCTGCGTGACGATAGTCGCGATGCCATTGCTCGCCTGCATGCCATCGGCCTCAAGGTGATCATGCTGACCGGTGACAACCCTCACACGGCAGCGGCCGTGGCGCGCGAGACAGGTATCGATGATTACCGTGCTGGCGTCTCACCGGATGACAAGCACGATGAGATCGCGCGGCTGCAGCAGGAAGGTCATGTAGTGGGCATGGTCGGCGATGGCATCAATGATGCGCCGGCGCTGGCGCTGGCCGATGTCGGCTTCGCGATGGGCGAAGGTACTGACGTTGCCATCGAGACCGCCGGTATCACGTTGATGCATCCGTCGCTGGGCGGGGTCGCGGATGCGATCGCGATCAGCCAGGCCACCCTGCGCAACATCAAGCAGAACCTGGTGGGAGCCTTCGGCTACAACTTGATCGGCATCCCGATTGCCGCGGGCATCCTCTACCCCTTCACGGGCATGTTGCTGTCGCCGGTCATCGCGGGGCTGGCCATGTCCTTGTCATCGGTCACCGTCGTGACCAATGCCAATCGTCTGCGTCGATATACGCCCCCGAGCGCAGCTGGATCCGCAACGGGTAGCCCCGAGAATACCGCCACCACCTCACAAGGAGCGTCAGCATGATCTGCATGGCCATCAATCTGCTAGGACTCGGCCTGATTGCCGCCATTGTCTGGTGGTTCTGGCTCGCCAAGTCATGAAACACACTCCCAGCCTTGCTCTGTAGTCCTGTAGTTGCGCAAGGCGATCGCACAAAGGCAATCAGATTATCACCTCCAAGCCCTGTCACACGCTGTGTGGCAGGGCTTTTTTCGTGACCTCTTCCTGCCTAAAAGAGCACCAGACGGCTCTCGCAAGACTCGCAACGAGAGTGCTCATGGCATGCCGCCCGGCAACTCCGAGGCCTGGGCCCCCGGCAGCACACTGGAGGGAAAATAGCTGTCGCGAGTTCGTATGGATAGCTCCTGCACTGCCGAGTCTTGAGTTTTCCACAGCCGCTTTGCTCTACTTTACCCCGCGTGCCTCTTATTTATCCCGCTTGATCAAGGTGCCGTTAATGCAAAAACGCCCCTGCCACATCAGTGACAGGGGCGCTTCCTTTGGCCTTCTTTCTGCACAGCGGATCTGCTGACGTCTCTATGCATGCCTTTCCACACATGTCACACATGGCTTCTCCCACGCATGACCTTCGCGCCTATGATTTTTCCTGAGCACAAAGAGAACCGCCCCTGCAGCAAGGCTACAGGGGCGGTTCAGTATAAGTGCCTGACGATGACCTACTCTCACATGGAG